>JBJETC010000066.1:0-3675 GCA_051883115.1 Anaerovoracaceae bacterium | reverse complement strand
TCCTCGCTCTTACGAGGATCTACGACCCTAAGGTCATAGAGATAGCAGCATGCTTCGCCATAGCACTTTCGTTCTTCCCTAAGGTAGGCTTTATCATAAGGTCGATACCTTCAGCTACGATCGGAGGCGTTTCACTCATCCTCTACGGCATGATCTCCGCAGTCGGCATCAGGAACGTCGTCGAGAACCACGTAGACTTCACGAGAAGCAGGAACACGATCATCGCCGCACTGATCCTCGTATGCGCGCTCGGTTTTTCCGACGGAGTAACATTCCACATCTCGAAATTCACGATCACGCTCTCAGGCCTCGCGATCGCCGCTATCGTCGGCATCGTTACGAACGCCATCCTCCCGGGCAACGAATACGAGTTCCGCGAGGACAACGAGGACGAAGAAGACAAATTCCAGACGTACAAGCTGTAAGCATGCAGCTGTGCGCACTGAGCGGACGGATATAAATTTTTACCATGTGATTTTTACAGGAGATTTTGATGAAAAAAGTACAGAAAGCAGCCGTAACAGTCGTAGGCAAGGACACTGTCGGCATAATCGCGAAAGTCACAGCAGTAGCAGCTGAATGCAACGCCAACGTAACAGATATCTCTCAGTCGGTCCTCGACGGGACATTCTGCATGGCAATGGTCATAGACATAACTGACGCGAACACTTCTATAGAAGATATAGAAAAAAAGATGCAGGCAAGCGTACCGACAATGGTCGTACACGTCATGCACGAAGATATCTTCAATTCCATGCACAGGATATAACGGGAGGGATAAATGCTAGAACTTTCAGACATAATGGAGACCGTCAACATGATCCAGGAAGAGAACCTGGACATAAGGACGATAACTATGGGTATTTCCCTCATTGACTGCGCCGACCCTGATATAGACGTCGCGTGCAGGAAAATATACGACAAGATATACAGCCACGCGAAGGACCTCGTAAAGACAGGCGAGACGATCGAGAAAAAGTACGGCATCCCTATCGTAAACAAGAGGATATCCGTCACACCGATATCGATCCTCGCGGGCGTAAGCGGCGGCGACCCTGTAAAATACGCAAAGGTGCTCGATAAAGTCGCTGCTGATGTCGGCGTGAACTTCATAGGCGGATATTCCGCACTCGTCCACAAAGGCTTCAGCGCAGGCGACCTTGAGCTCATCGACTCTATACCGGAAGCGCTTTCCGAGACCGAGCTCGTATGCTCATCTGTAAATGTCGGCTCCACGAGGGCCGGGATAAACATGGACGCTGTAGAAAAAATGGGACAGATCGTCCGCAGGACGGCTGAGCTCACGGCTGACAGGCAGTGCATAGGCGACGCCAAACTCGTCGTGTTCTGCAACGCCGTTGAAGACAACCCGTTCATGGCAGGCGCGTTCCACGGCATCGGAGAGGCGGACTGCGTCATAAGCTGCGGCGTCTCAGGACCTGGCGTCGTAAGAGCGGCGCTCGCCAAGATGCCTGACGATGCTCCTCTCAACGCTGTCGCGGAAGAGATAAAAAAGACGGCATTCAAGATCACGAGGATGGGTCAGCTCGTAGGAACGGAAGCGGCAGAGATGCTCGGTGTAAAATTCGGCATCATCGACCTTTCGCTCGCTCCTACACCTGAAGTCGGAGACTCAGTAGCCCACATACTCGAGGAAGTCGGCCTCGACAAGTGCGGAGCTCCCGGCACGACGGCAGCGCTCGCCATGCTGAACGACGCTGTCAAGAAAGGCGGCATCATGGCGTCATCAAGCGTCGGCGGCCTTTCAGGCGCTTTCATCCCTGTAAGTGAAGATGCCGGCATGATCTCAGCCGCAAAGGCAGGCGCGCTTTCGATCGAAAAGCTCGAAGCCATGACAGCCGTATGCTCTGTCGGGCTCGACATGATCGTGATCCCGGGAGACACTACTGCCGAGACGATATCAGCCATCATAGCCGATGAAGCGGCCATCGGGATGGTGAACTCAAAGACGACTGCCGTCAGAGTCATCCCTGCCATCGGCCTTGACGAAGGCGATGAGCTCGACTTCGGCGGACTTCTCGGAAAAGGACCTGTCATGAAAGTCAATACTGTATCACCTGCCAAGATGATACACAGAGGCGGCAGGATCCCTGCTCCGCTCCAGAGCCTCAAGAACTGACGGGATCAGCGGAGATCACAGATAAAAAAACAAGGCAGCGTGCCGGCATCGTACGATCGACCGGCGGGCTGCCTTTTATGATTCTCTTTTTGTCAGATAAAGACCTGTTTTCTAATTATGGCTTATACCATCTTCTTAGGATCGACCCATTCGTCAAATTCCTGCTCAGTTACGAGTTTCGTTGCAAGCGCTGCCTCCCTGAGCGTCATGCCCTCCTTATCGGCGAGCTTTGCTATCTCTGCCGCATTCGCATATCCTATGTGCGGGCTGAGCGCTGTCACGAGCATGAGCGACCTGCTGAGGTCATACTCTATTTTTTCCCTTACAGGCCTGAGCCCCGAAACGCAGTTTTTATTGAACGAATGCATCACATCAGCGAGGAGATTCGCCGATTCAAGGAAATCATAAGCGATAACAGGCATGAAGACGTTGAGCTGGAAGTTGCCCTGCGAAGCAGCGGTGCTCACCGTGACATCGTTGCCCATCACCTGGACAGCGACCATCGTCACAGCCTCGCACTGCGTAGGGTTCACCTTGCCCGGCATTATCGAGCTTCCCGGCTCGTTCGCCGGTATCGAAAGCTCGCCTATGCCGCATCTCGGACCGGAAGCCAGCATCCTTATGTCGTTCGCGATCTTCATGAGGTCGCAGGCAAGGGCCTTGAGAGCGCCGTGCGCGAAAACGACAGCGTCCTTAGACGTCAGGCTCCAGAACTTGTTTTCCGCGCTGACAAAATTCTTGCCTGTGAACCTGCTTATATATTCAGCCGTACGCTCTCCGAAACCCTTAGGAGCGTTGAGACCCGTACCGACAGTTGTGCCGCCTATGGCAAGCTCTCTGAGGCCGCTCTCCGAAGCTTCGAGCATATCGGAATCATGCTCGATCATGGAACGCCATCCGCTTATCATCTGCGCGAGCGTTATCGGCGTCGCGTCCTGGAGGTGCGTCCTGCCCGTCATGACTATTTCGCTGTATTTTTTCTCAAGACCGGAAAATGTCCACGTGAGTGAGTCTATCTCCGGGATCACCCTGTCTTCTATCGCCGTGAGGCATGCCACGTGCATCGCTGTAGGGAACGTATCGTTCGAACTCTGCGACATGTTCACGTGATCGTTAGGATGCAGGATCTCGCTGCCGGCTATCTCATTGCCGCGTCTCGCGATGACTTCATTTACGTTCATGTTCGACTGAGTGCCGCTCCCCGTCTGGTAGACGACAAGCGGGAAATTGCCGTCGAGCTTTCCTTCGAGTATCTCGTCAGCAGCCTGTTTGATGCAGGAAGTTCTCTCATCGTCAAGCTTTCCGAGTTCGTTGTTCGCCATCGCGGCTGATTTTTTCAGTATAGCGAACGCCTTTATGATCTCCTCCGGCATTTTTTCGTGCCCTATCCTGAAGTTCTCATAGCTTCTTTCCGTCTGGGCTCCCCAGTATCTGTCGGCAGGGACTTTCATTTCACCCATCGTATCTTTTTCGATCCTGTATTCCGTCATTTTCATCCCCTATCTCTAACATGTATCATTTTCTCACGGCTATTC
>JBJETC010000065.1:0-3685 GCA_051883115.1 Anaerovoracaceae bacterium | reverse complement strand
GCTCCGCAGGAAGGTAAAGGCAGCAAAGAAGCTCGTCAGCAGCAGGAAGTACACGGCAGCAAGCCGCAGGAACCTGAAGAAAGCCATCAGGGGAGCTGAGAAGATCCTCAGGAAGAAAGCTCCTACCCAGAAGCAGCTGAAATACGCTATGCAGGCTATAAGCGACGCAAGGAAGAGCCTTAAGAAAGTCAAATAAGAAACAGTAAACAGGCAGATCTGGATCTCGCTTTATCCACATACGTTTGCAGGAAAGGCAGAAGGAGCCGGTACGGTCTCGGACCGCGCAGGCACCTCTGCCTCGCCTGTATTTTTTGGCATCAGCTTTTACAGGAGCTTATTTCATGAATGATATCTTGGGAAAAAAGAAAACAAAGGCCGTATGTCTCGCGGCCGCGCTCATCCTGTTCCTGATACTCGCTTTTCTTACGAACGTACCGGTATCGTCACGTACGGAACTTCTGAAAAACGAGAACAGGACATTCGAAAAAGGCGTCGTGACGAAGATCGTTTCATCCACCGGCAGCACTCAGCAGGTCAGGATAAAAATGACGACCGGCTCGCGAAAAGGCAAGACGGTTAAAGCCCGCAGCACGAACTCATATCTCTACGGCGCCCACTGCAGTAAGGGCGATCATGTCGTCGTGATATTCAGCACATCCGGTTCGACGTATGACGCCTCAGTCTACAGCATAGACAGGGGATGGCGGATCTGGCTCATGGCAGCGCTTTTCGCCGCTATCGTCATCCTGATAGGAGGGAAAAAAGGCTTTTACTCCATCGCGGGGCTGGCATATACGATACTCTGCGTCATTTTTATATTCCTGCCGATGGTCTACAGGGGATTCTCGCCGATATTCACGGCCGTCCTGATATGCGCAATGACGACGTTCGCGACGTTCACTCTCATAGACGGGCTCACGAGGAAATCGCTGTCCGCTCTTGCGGGAACGACAGTCGGAGTCATAGGTGCCGGCGCTTTCGCCGTGATTTTCGGCGCCGTGACCGGAATAAGCGGATATAACGTCTCAGATATCGAAGACCTCATCTACGTCGGTGAAATGACTGATATAAAGATAGGAGAACTGCTTTTCGCAGGGATCCTCATCGCAGCGCTCGGCGCTGTCATGGACGTCGGGATGTCTGTCGCGTCGTTCCTAGATGAGCTTCACGAGAAAAAGCCCGAGCTCACGAGCAGGGAGCTTTTCCGCTCAGGCATGAATGTCGGGCGTGACATGATGGGGACGATGACTAACACCCTGATCCTGGCATTTGCAGGCGGATCGATAAACACGCTCATTTATGTCTTCGCCTATGCATATCCTTACAGGCAGGTAATAAACATGTATTCCGTAGGGATAGAGCTGATGCAGGGGCTTTCATCGAGCCTGGGCGTCGTGCTCACGATCCCGGCGACTGCTTTCATAACTTCTGTGATGCTGAAAAAAAGTAAGACTTGCACAGAGTAAAATATATTTCTAAAAAGCTTTCAGAGCTCTCCGGCACTGCCGGGGAGTTTTTATATTGGGCAAAATGCAGGGCGCGGAATCGGTTTTGACCAGCCGGGATCTTCCCCATAGAAAAGACAGCGGCCGCGATTTATATGGGGATCTCGAAATTACAGTGCGGATATTCGTTTTTCCCGCGGATAATGAATGGGAATTTTTCGAATATGATGCTGCTGGAAATATCTGGTTGATATGCTCTGCCGTGATGATATCATGACATCACGAAAGGAAATGATATGGAGCTCATAGATGTTTACCTTCAGATAGACGACGAGGCTTACCTTGAGGCGCTTGCAGAGGGTCTGGCTTCTGACGGAAGAGATCTCAGGATCTTTACCTCAGGTGCAGGCGGCGAAAACGCTGTAACAGTCACTGACAGAGCCTCAGACAGAGGAGACGTTAACTTTCTCTATATAACAGAAAAGGAAGATGATGATCCATGCCATATTTTCAAATACGATGACACAAGAAACATATCTGACAGGATAAGGGAATTTTACTTCGCGAGACACGGTCACGCTGATCAGGGCACACCCGTTCCCGGCGCCAGAGTCATATATTTCACATCGGCAGAAGGCGGGTGCGGGGCCACGTCAGCCGCCATTTCCTCGGCAGTTCTCCTGAGCAGGATATACGGTTACAGAAGCATGTATATCGATGCAAGCGAGACAGAAGGGTCGGAAAAATTCATAAGATACAGCTCCGGCATATCGCCGGCCGAGCTCCTCTTCAGGCTCAAATTCACGAGTACTCCGCCGGTATCTGAGTATGTGAAGCGGGGGAGGTACTTTGACAGACTTGTGATGCCTTTTCATGAACTGCTTTCGGAAAATGACGGGCCTGACATCCTCTCGAAACTCATATCATGTCTCACGAGCTCCCGCTCTTATGACTACATAATAATCGACTCTAACGGCATCTCTATGCTGAAGAGCCGGAAGATACTCGACATGGTGAGCTGTCTTATCCTCATGTGCAGGCGCGGCCTCATGACGGGGTGTCTCAGCAGGCTCGAAGAAAGGATAGCTTCTCTCAGGGTCCCGCGTGTCATCAAAGTATCGAGGAGTATCATGTCCCATGATAATACGGAAGCAGCAGCGGGAGCAGGCGGTGATGCCTGTGAGCATGCTCTTGAGATGAGCGATTCACCGTCTTCTTTTTCTGATGACAGCGGAAAAATATCCATAGATCTTGACGGTGATTACGGAGACGGGATAGCAGACTTAGTGATGGAGATCGTCGATGCTGGAACTATCAGAAGAAGTGATGGGATTCTACGAAGAACGGCTGAAGTCATTCACTGAACTCAAGGCAAAGGATCCTTCGTTTTATAACGGCCTGAATGACGATGAGTATGAAGAAGAGGTTATCAGGCATGTTTTTTCAGCTGAAAGCAGCCTCTCAGCCGGCGACATGAAGATCGTAGTCGATCTTATCAGGGACAAGACAAGGAGCGCTCTCGGTGTAATCAGCATGTATATAAAGGACGATTCCGTGAACGAGATCATGGTGAACGGCCCCGATAACATATTCATAGAAGACAGAAGCGGCATCCACAGGGTGGAGAGCAGGTTCTCGTCAGTCGAGGAACTCGAGGAGATAATAAGGAATATAGCTTCGTCGGTACACAGGGAGATAAACGAAATGGAGCCGATACTCGACGCGCGTCTCCCGGACGGGTCCAGGGTCAACGCTGTGTATAAAAACGTCGCGGCAGGCGGCCCGATCCTGACTATACGAAAATTCGCAAAGAGCAAGATCAGGCTTTCCGACATGACAGAAAGCGGGACGATAACAAAGGAAGCTGCTGATTTTCTCGTAAAACTCGTTAAGGCCAGGTACAACATCTTCATAAGCGGCGGCACATCGTCAGGGAAAACGACTTTCCTAAATGCTTTAAGCGACTTCATCCCGAGGAGATCCAGGGTCATAATCATCGAGGACAGCCGGGAACTCATGATGGACAGTGTCGAGAACCTCATCCAGATGGAATGCCACAACGCCAACTCGCTCGGAAAAGGCCGTGTAACCATGGATATGCTCATAAGGACGAGCCTCACGATGAGACCTGACAGGATCATAGTAGGCGAAGTCAGGGGCAGCGAAGTCGCCGAAATGCTCCAGGCTATGAATACAGGCCATGACGGATCCATGAGTACAGGCCACGGGAATTCAGTGAG
>JBJETC010000064.1:0-3696 GCA_051883115.1 Anaerovoracaceae bacterium | reverse complement strand
CGGAGCATGGAAGGCTGCGCCAGGATATTCAGGAACATAAGCAGAAAAAACGAGCATGCTCGGATAAAAGCCGACATAGAAGCTATAAACGCCGCCGCTGGCTATCGCTGAAGGCGGCGCAGTTATGACTCAGTTTATATGTTCATCGACGAGTATGAATTCGATCACGCCTGTGAACGTATCGGCTGATACGACCTTTATCCTCACAGGCATTCCGAGAGAGTAGACTTTACCCGTGTTTTCACCGCGTACGCAGTAATTCTTCTCGTCAAAAGCATAATAATCATCGCGGATAGTCTCGAGCCTTATAGTTCCTTCTACGGTATTCGGAAGCTCCGCGAATATGGCGAAATTAGCGGCACCGCTTATTACGGCGTCGAATTCCTCACCGATATGCGAAGACATATACTCGGCCATCTTTATCTTCTCGGCAAGTCTCTCCATATCCTGAGCTCTGATCTCGGCAGCTGAAGAAGACTCAGCGTATTTTTCCGTCTTCCTGCTGTAGATATTCATGAGTTTTTCGTCCATTTCGCCATGAAGGACGGACTTGATTATCCTGTGGATCATGAGGTCAGGGTATCTTCTGATCGGTGATGTGAAGTGGCAGTAATACTTGAACGCGAGCCCGAAGTGGCCTGTACATTCCGTGCCGTAGTACGCCTTCGTCATCGAACGGAGGATCACCGTGTTGACGACCTTTTCATAAGGCATTCCGCTTATATTCGTGATTATGTCATTGATATACGACGGATGGAGCTTGTCAGGCGTCCCCGGGAGCTTTATGCCGAAACCGGAGAGGAAGACCTTGAGTTCAGCTATTTTCTGAGCGTCAGGCTTGTCATGGATCCTGTAGATAAAAGGGACGTTCAGATAGTAGAAATGCTCTGCTACCGTCCTGTTTGCCGCGAGCATGAACTCCTCGATCATCCTGTTCGCGATCCTCCTGTCGATTATGTCGATATCAACAGGGATCCCGTCTTCATCGAGTATGATGTCCGCTTCGTCTATATCGAAATCTATGCTGCCGTCGGCTATACGCTTTTTATTGAGGATCACCGCGAGTTCCTGCATGACCTTGAGCATGCTGTACACATCGTAACCGTTATATGAAGAATAGCGTTTTATCAGCTCTTCATCGCCGTCTTCAAGCATATCTGAGACGTCGTCATATACCATGCGGGCTTTTGAGTTGATAACGCTTTCAAATATATCGTGATCTACGATGCGTCCTTTTTCATCTATCTCCATCTGGCATGTGAGTGTGAGCCTGTCGACGCCTTCGAACAGGCTGCAGATGCCGTTTGAAAGTGATCTGGGGAGCATCGGTACGACCTTGTTCAGCATATATACGCTCGTACCGCGGTAAACAGCTTCGCGGTCAAGGTCTGTGCCTGGTTTCACATAGTGTGAAACGTCAGCTATATGAACGCCAAGGAGATAATGGCCGTTCTTCAGCTTTTTTACTGAAACGGCATCATCGAGATCCTTTGAATCAGCGCCGTCTATGGTAATGATGTTTTCGTTCCTCAGATCATGGCGCTCGGATATCATTCTGTCCGTTATGGGCTCGCAGCTCACGAGGGAAGCGGTGCGCTCGACTTCCGGCGTGAAGTGTTCGCTCAGGCCGTTCGCTCTTATAATGCCTGAGAGTATCGCCGTGTTATCGTTCCTCTTCGCGATGATCTCCGTAATGACTGCCTCAGCCGAATGGCCTCTGTACGGGTATTTCGTGATCTGGGCAGCGACCATATCGCCGTTCTTGGCGCCCATATTCTTGCCGTGAGGGATATATATGTCCTCGTTGTCATGAGGGGAGACAGGGGAGACGAAGCCGCTCTTATGGTATTTCTCGTAGCGGCCGACTACTTCTGTGTGAGAGTGCTCGAGAACTTTAACGACTTTTCCTTCCTCACGCTCGCCCGGTCTTCTCGGATCGACTGTCGTGACTTCTACGATATCTCCGTCCATGGCGCCTTTGAGGCGGGAAGAGGGGATAAAGATATCATCCGTGTCGTCTTCGAAAACGGCGAAGGCGTTTCCTGATCTTATTTTCTGAATTTTGCCATTGATTTTTTTCATGCTTAACTTACTTAACTTGAATGTGTTTTTTCTTTACAGCAATAACTTACTAACAAGATTATATACTGCGAATGTAAAATAAAACCGGTAAACAGTAACGTTCACCGGTTAAATATCAATATATCAAATTGGGAACACCATCTTCTTAACAGCTACAGTTGATAATGTAAAATGTTCCGGATATATTATGCCTATTTATCTTCCTCTGCTGCAGGAGCGGCTTCAGCATCAGCGTCAGCAGTCTCAGCTGGAGCTTCCTCAGGAGCAGCTTCCTTAGCTTCTTCTTCAGCATAGAGTTCCGGCATTTCAGCCTTTACGTCCTTGATGGAGAGGCTGATACGCTTTCTCTCTGTGTCGATGCTGAGGATCTTGGCATAAACTGTTTCTCCGACTGAGAGGATGTCGTTGATGTTATCAACATGCTTGTCAGAAATCTCGGAGATATGAACGAGTCCGTCAAGACCCGGCTCCAGTTCTACGAAAGCGCCGTAGTCCTTGATCTGAACGACCTTGCCCTTGATGATGTCATCTTCCTTGTACTTGTCGTTGATGACTGACCATGGCTCAGGTGTTGTCTGCTTGAGACCAAGAGAGATCTTTCCTTTTTCACGGTTCATGTTCAGGATCTTGACGTTGATCTTCTGACCGATCGAGAGCATGTCGCTAGGGCTCTTGAGCTTGCCCCATGAAATCTCGGAAATGTGGAGAAGACCGTCGATACCGCCGAGGTCAACGAATGCGCCGTAATCTGTGAAACGCATTACTGTTCCTTCTACGATGTCGCCGACCTGGAGTGTGTTCCAGATCTCATCGACCTTCTGCTGTCTTTCCTCATTGAGAACAGCCTTGTGGGAGAATACAGCTCTGCCTCTCTTTTCCTCGACCTTTGTGACCTTTACAGTCATCTTCTGGCCGATGAACTCGTCAGCGCTTTCAACGAATCTGTTGGAAAGCTGAGAAAGAGGGATGAATCCTGTAACTTCCTTGTAAGCAGCGATAACGCCGCCCTTGACAGCTTTTCTGACTTCAACTTCAATAGTTTCCTTGTTGTCGTAAGCTTCCTTGATCTCTTTCCAGTGCTCGTTGACTTCGAGTTTCTTCTTGGAAAGAAGGATGCCGCCGTCGTTGTCATCTGTCTTGATGACCTTAGCTTCTACCTGATCTCCTACATGATAAACGTCAGTGAGCTTCTGACCGTCTTCGAGAGATACTTCGTTGGCAGTAAGGATACCGTCCTTCTTGCATCCCATGTTGATGATCGCTTCGTCGTCATTGACCTCGACTACTTCACCTGTAACGATGTCGCCTGTGCGAGGCAGCTTGAGGGACTTATCGATATCGTCCATGAAATCTGCCATTGTGCTAGTTTCTGTGGTGATGGTGTCACTCATTTTGGTAATAACCTCCTTAATTACACGTTCGGGCGTCGATGCGCCCGCCGTAACACCTATTTTATTACATTCTTTCAATACTTTCAACGGTAAATCGTTAGAATTTTCGACAAAATGAGTGTTTTCACAGTGCGTTTTGCAGATCTCGAAAAGCTTTTTCGTGTTGCATGACATCCTGTCGCCGACGACGATCATCGCATCCATGCTTTTCGCGAGTTCGAGC
>JBJETC010000063.1:0-3702 GCA_051883115.1 Anaerovoracaceae bacterium | reverse complement strand
GGAGAAAACGAGAGCAAGCGCTCAGACAAGGAGAAGATCCTCGTCGTAGGTTCCGGCCCTATCAGGATAGGCCAGGGCATCGAGTTCGACTACTGCTGCGTACAGGGCGTATGGGCACTGCGCGAACTCGGCTACGAATCGATAATCATAAACAACAACCCTGAGACAGTCAGCACGGACTTCGATACGTCTGACAAGCTCTACTTCGAGCCGCTCCACACAGACGATGTCATGAACGTCATCAAGCAGGAGCATCCGGAAGGCGTCATCCTCCAGTTCGGAGGCCAGACATCGCTCAACCTCGCGTCAAAGCTCGCGGCAAGGGGCATAAAGATCTTCGGTACGCAGAACAGATACATCGACCTCGCCGAGGACAGGGAAAAATTCTCCAACCTTCTCGACATCCTCGATATCAGCACGCCGAAGGGCACGGCTGTAAGGAACATGGAAGAAGCCATGGAGACAGTCGAGAGACTCGGCTACCCGCTCGTAGTAAGGCCTTCGTTCGTTATCGGCGGCCGCGCGATGCAGGTCGTTTACAACGATGCTGAACTCAGGACATACCTCGAAGAGGCAGAGGAGCTCTCGCACGAGCACCCTGTACTCGTAGACCAGTATATAGAAGGAAAAGAGATGGATGTCGACGCCATCGCAGACGGCGAAGATGTCCTCATCCCGGGCATCATGGAGCACTTCGAGCGCACGGGCGTGCACTCCGGAGACAGCTGCACATGCCTGCCTCCATACGATCTGCCTGATGATGTCATAGACCAGCTCGTAATGTACACGAAGCGCATCGTAAAAGCGCTCCACATAGTCGGTCTCGTGAACATCCAGTACGCGTGGGACGGAAAGACGATCTACGTGATAGAAGTAAACCCGAGAGCGTCGCGTACAGTTCCTATCCTCTCAAAGGTAACGAGCGTACCGATGGTAAAGATCGCCGTAGCCGTGATGACGGGCAAAAAGCTCCGCGACATGGAGTGGGGCACAGGCCTTTACAAGCCGCAGGATTTCTACGCAGTCAAGGTCCCTGTTTTCTCGGACTCCAAGTTGACAGACGTCGACGTAGCGGTCGGCCCTGAGATGAAATCCACAGGTGAGGTCCTCGGCGTTGACAAAGACCTGAATAAGGCTATTTACAAGGGCTTCATAGGCGCCGGCGGCAAGATCCCGACATCAGGATACGTTTTCGTGAGCCTGCGCGACCACGACAAGACCGAGGAAAGCGCTGCCATCGTAAAGACGTATCAGGACCTCGGATTTAAGATCCTCGCCTCAAAAGGCACAGGCACTTTCATGCGCGAGCATGGCATAGACCTCGAGATAATAGACTACGACGACGTAAAGCCGCTTATTGGTGAAAAAATAATGATCGTTATCAACACGCCTAAGGCTCAGAACATAGTAGGCGCAGACACGTTCTCCATAAGGAGAGCTGCGATAGAGAGGAACCTCCCTGTCCTCACGTGCCTCGACACGGCCCGCATATTCGCGGAGGCTGTAAGACTGAAGCAGCAGGGTGCTGAGCTTGAATACGATCCGATGTGGTGATGAAGGATAAAAGTAAAAAGTGTGAGCTCCTCGTCCCGGCGGGGGGCCCCGAACAATTCATATCGGCAGTAGAAAACGGCGCCGACGCGGTATACGTCGGCGGCCGTCTTTTTAATGCCCGCATGAACGCCGGGAATTTCAGCGATGAAGAACTCGAAGAAGCCGTGAAGTTCGCTCACCAGAGGGGCGTCGCGGTCCATGTGACTGTGAACGTTCTCCTGAAGGACAGCGAACTCGAAGAGGCAGTCGAATACTGCGCTTTCCTCTACAGGGCCGGTGTCGACGCCGTCATAATACAGGACCTCGGGCTCGCAAAGCTCCTTCACGAGGTGCTGCCTGAGCTGACGCTCCATATGTCGACGCAGGACTCTGTATATGATCTTCGCGAAGTCAGGGAAGCGAAAAAACTCGGTTTTTCCCGTGTCGTCCTGGCGCGCGAGCTCTCAGCTGAGGAAATAGGATATATCTCAGGAAACACCGACATGGAAACAGAGGTGTTCGTGCACGGCGCGCTTTGCATCTGCTATTCAGGGCAGTGCCATCTCAGCCGCTCCAACGGCGGGAAAAGCGGGAACCGGGGCGCATGCGCCCAGCCATGCCGTCTGCCGTATGAAACTGTTTACAGCGGCGCGGATAACGGCGGCTCCGGTAAGCGCGGAAGGTCAGGCTCCTCTGAGGATCCCGGCCGCTATCCGCTCAGCCCGAAGGATCTCTGCCTCCTGGGCGACATAGGGCGCCTCATAGATATGGGCGTGGATTCCTTCAAGGTGGAGGGCCGCATGAAGTCGCCGGAGTATGTCGCCGTCGTGACGTCGATATACAGGAAATATATAGACAGGTATTACGAGACAGGCAGCGTCCGCGTGGATAAAGCTGATATCACTGCGATCCAGCAGATTTTCAGCCGCGGCGGCTCGACGGGAGGATATTTCGAAGGGATAAAAGACAGCCGTCTGATGTCGGGCAGTGTGCCTAAGCATCAGGGCGTAAAAGCCGGGACTGTCATATCGCAGTCGCGTGACGGCGAGCTTGTCGATGTGGAGCTCTCCGGAGATCTCGCGATGGGAGACGGCTTCGAGATCCACACGAGGCGCGGGGTCACGGGGAACATCGTGACATATTACAAAGACTTGGGCGGCGGCCGTGTCAGGATAGGCGACGTCAGGGACCGCGTGCTGCCGGGCGACAGTGTTTTCAGGACATCGTCAAAAGAGCAGCTCGAGAAGGCGGGGGAGACGTTCCGCGGCAAGACATTTGAAAAAGGAAAGTTCATAAGGAAGACGCTTGTCGACATGGTGCTTTCAAAACGCGCTGACGGCGCGGCGGGCCTCGAAGTGAGGTGCGGGAACGTTCCGGCTGTTCGCGTCTTCTCTGACGGCCCGGCGGAGCTCCAGCCGTTCGAGGACGAAGAAGCTATGGAGCGCGCTTATTCCAGGATGGAATCGGGGCTCAGGAAGACGGGCGGTACGGCTTTCGAAGCGTCGTCCGTAAGGATAGACAGTTCGGTCGACGGCAGGATGAAGATCTCCGCTGTGAATGACCTGAGGCGGAGGGCGCTCGAAAAGCTCGCTTCCGAGATCTCGAGCCCGCGCGTCATATCTGATCCCGAGTCGAGGAAAGCAGATCTCGACGAGATACTTTCATGCGGCAGGAAGACGGCTGAGATGACTGAGAAAAACGAGCGCAGCAGACGTCTCCAGCTCTGGTTCTATACTATGGACGACATGAGGAGAGCGTTTTCCGACAGCCGCTTCAGGGGCGCTGTGACAGCGCAGGAAGCTGGATCTGATATCCTTGTCCCGCTGGCCGGGATGGCGCTGGAACACGAACAGAACGGAGATGAGAGCTTTTCAGGGGCGGATATCCCGGAGGGGTGCCGCATTATCCCGTATATCTCTAACATATCGAGAGGTCTCGAGGATGAGATCATAGAGCGTGATCTTGATTTCTGCCTGGGCGCCGCGTCGGGCGGGGTGTACGCAGGAGATCTCACATGGGCGAGCACGTTCCGGGAGAACGGCATCAGCGTTTTCATGGATTTCGGGCTCAATGTATATAACAGGGAAGCAGAGCGGGCGTATGAGCTGCTCGGCTTGAAAAAAGGCGTTCCCAGCCTTGAGACCGATGATGTCCATTACGGGAGCATCC
>JBJETC010000062.1:0-3710 GCA_051883115.1 Anaerovoracaceae bacterium | reverse complement strand
CGCTATGTCTCTCGTCCTCTTTTTCCTGAAGTGCTGGAAATCGAAGCCGCATCTCCCGGCGGAAAAAAGGCACGCCCATACGTTCCCGCTGTGCGACAGAGAAAAATCAAACGGAAGACCTGCAAATGCCGGCCTTCCGTTTTTATCCCTAAATATCTCAGTATTTTTTATCCTGATTTTAAAATCAAAATCAAGCCCGGCATCATCTGCCCACTCGAGAGCAGCGTCGCGGATCAGAGGTTCGCCCTCGCGTCCGTGCCGGAAATCCCCGCTGTACACGATTATCTCGTTTGCGGCACCTTCACAGCTTATCATGCGCTTCCGGCCCCGCCTATTTATCGCCGCCGGATCTGCCGTCTTCCGAACTCTCAGCATCATCGCCGCAGAGCCTGTCGAGCGCGATCTTATACCCGTCAGCGCCGTAGAGCAGGCACTTGTTGATCCTGCTTATCGTTGCAGTAGAGGCATTCGTCATGGCTTCGATCTCATTGTATGTCTTGTTTTCCGAAAGCAGCTTGGCTACCTGCAGACGCTGAGTTATTGCGTGTATCTCATTTATCGTGCAGATATCCTCAAAGAACCTGTAACACTCTTCTCTTGTCTTGAGCGAAAGTATGGCGTCAAAAAGCTCATCTACGTCCTCGCTCTGAAATCTGGACTGATATGACAACTCAGTGCCTCCCTTCTATAATCTAACGCTGTAAAGTATAATACTTTTACACATTAAAGTCAATAAGTGCCTGATGCTGCCGATCCGCGTCAGATCTCGGCTATATCCATGACTCGAAACTGCATATACCTGTTGCCCTTCCAGACTCTCTCCGACAGTGATCCCGCTATTTTAAGCGGTTCTCCTGCTGCTTCGTCTATCACGTTCTCTATCCTGTCAGCGTCATTGAAGCACACGCATGTCACTTTTTTGCCTTCTCCCGGCGATGCGTTGAACCTGAGGTACTGTCCGTCGCTGCCGATCCTGTTCACGTCATACACGAACGCGTCGAAATCGAATACCGGCTTCTCGTTTGCGCATCCGCACGGCTCGAGCAGATCGAGCTGTTTTATGAAGTCGTGGTTGAAATCCCGCGGCTGAAGTTCAAGGTCGACATCTACGTGTTTCGTAAAATACTCCGGGTTTTTCGCGGCAAGCTTCCCGGCGTCATCGACAAGTCCCGCTCTCAGCTCGTCCACATTGCCCTCGTCCATCGTGAAGCCGCATGCTCCGGCATGGCCGCCGAACGTTTTATAAAGCCCGCTGTAGCGGTTCATGAGCCCGTAAAGGTCTACGCCCTTTACGCTCCTTCCTGTCCCCTTGACTGTTCCGTCTTTCTTATGAGTGACGATCACGACAGGCCTGTTGTAATGATCCTTGAGGCGTCCCGCAGCTATGCCTGTCACGCCTTCATGGGCATATCCCATATCTATGAGGAGAAAAGGATCATCTGCGTAGTCGGCGTCTATCTTTGATACGCACGAATCATAGATATCGTCCTGGAGTTCGCGTCTCTTGCTGTTGCACTCGGCGAGCTCGCCGGCAAGCCTCCTGACTTCGTTCTCGTCCTTTTCTATGAAAAGTCTCAGGGCTATATCAGCGGATCTCATCCTGCCTGCCGCGTTTATGTGCGGCACGATGACATAAGATATATTTTCCGCGGTTATATGGCCAGGCTCCATGCCTATCGTCTCGAGCAGTATGTTAAGGTTCCTGCGGGTGCCTGTGTTTATGACCCTGATGCCGTACTTCGCGAGGCTCCTGTTCTCATCTACGAGCGGAACTATGTCGCCTATCGTCCCGATAGCGGCAAGATCCATAAGGGACACGAGTATCCTCTTCGGAAGACCTGCCCTCTGACATATCGCCTGAGCCGTCTTGAAAGCGACGCCGCACCCCGCGAGATACCTGCACGGATACTTTGAATCGGCCCTGCCCGGGTTTATGAGCAGGCAGTCAGCCATTTTGTCTCCGATGTTATGGTGATCTGTCACGATTATCTTCAGGCCGATCTCCTTCGCGTACTCTACCTCATCCACGGACACCGATCCGCAGTCCACTGTGACAACAAGGGCTGCGCCGTCATCTTTTATCTGCTTCAGCGCTTCCTTGTTGAGTCCGTATCCTTCATCGAATCTTGACGGTATATGGTATGTCACGTTCTCGGTGAGCTGTGTCAGCACAGTGTAGAGTATGGCCGTAGACGTAACGCCGTCAGCGTCATAATCGCCGAATATGCAAATTTTTTCGCCTGCTTTTACCGATGACATAATTAAATCCACTCCCGCTTCCATATCGGGAAGCAGGAATGGATCATACATTCTCTGCGGCTTATCGGAGATAAATTCCTCTATATCCTCATCGGATTCTATGCCGCGCATCTTCAGCAGTTCAACTATCGCAGGCTGAAGTTCATCTTTTTCCATTTTATACCTTAATTAAAGATAGTTCCTCGGGTTTACCGTCACGTAGCTGTTCATCGATCCCTTACGTACTTCGAAGTGTACGTGAGGTCCTGTACTCCATCCTGTGGATCCGGACTTCGCGATGACAGTTCCCTGACTCACTCTCTGTCCTACACTTACGAGGATGCTGCTGTTGTGACCGTAAAGTGTTATGAGACCGGAACCGTGCGAGATAGCAACGCAGTTTCCGTATCCGCCGTTCCATCCGGCGTAAATAACGACTCCGGCAGCGGCTGCCTTGACAGGTGTACCTGATGCCACACCTATATCCATGCCAGGGTGTTTCTCATACGATCTCTGAGTTCCCCATTCGCATGTTACCGTACCATGTACAGGCCAGATGAATTTTCCGCCCTTGTAATTAGTAGGGAGCTTTGTCGTTCCGCCGCTCGAGTTCTTGACCTTCTTGGCTTTCTCGATAGCAGCAAGCTGATTCATGAGTTTGTTCTCTTCAGCCTGGAGTTTTTTGTATTCTGCGCTGAGCTCTTTCTTGTCCGCGACCATTTCCGCGTTCGCAGTCTTGTACTCCGTCCTCTTTGTCTCGAGCTGAGCCTTCTGCGATTTCAGCGTAGCCTGCTTTGCTTCTATCTGATTCTTCTGTTTGTTCAGGACATCGAGCGTTTCCTGGTCAGCCTTGTAGATCCTCTGAACGAGGTCCACATTCGTAACAAGCTCTGTGACGCTGTGAGAATTCAGGATGATGTCGAGGTATCCGACAGAGCCGTTCTTGTACATTGCGCGGACCCTCTGATCAAGTGCGCTCTTCTGAGAGTCGACCTTCTCCTGCATCTTCTTCAGCTCGGTTTCAGTGATCTTGACCTTGTCTTCCATGTCTGAGACCTGCTTGTTTATCTTCTTGATCGATTTCTTTTTCTTCGTGATCTTGTTATCAAGAGTGTCGATCTTTTCATATACAGACTTTTTCTGCTTAGTTACGCTTGAAAGCTGCTTTTTCTTCTTCGCTGTCTTTGAAGCTGCGTCAGACATCTGACCGGAAGGTACAAAAGCAAAAATCATCGCTGCCGCCAGTACAACTGCCATTATGCGTATCTTTCTGTCTTTTGAAACTCTTTCTTTCAAAATGTTCTCCTTTCATCAGGCATCGAGGAAGCGTCTCATAGAGATGATACTTCCGCATGCGCCGATACCGACTCCAAGTGCTACAAATATGATAACGAGGTTCTTCGAGAGGTAGCCTGCCGGCACCAGAGGCGACGACAGTATCGTCATGACTTTTACACCTATGACCGATACGA
>JBJETC010000061.1:0-3721 GCA_051883115.1 Anaerovoracaceae bacterium | reverse complement strand
CGGCATGGCTCATGAGTACAGTAGGCATCTCGAGCAAAAACGTCTTCGTTCAGATGCTCAAGCCTGAGAATTTCTCGCCTGTACTGGCTCTCATCGGCATCATCATGATGATGGTGTGCAAAAAGAAGCGCAACAGAGACATAGGCAACGGGCTCGTAGCGTTCGCCATACTCATGTACGGCATGCAGCTCATGAGCAACTCCGTGAGCCCGCTTTCGAAATCGGAAAAATTCATCTCGCTTCTCACGACATTCAATAATCCATTCCTCGGTATCCTTACCGGTCTTCTCGTAACGGCCGTCATCCAGAGTTCGGCAGCTTCCATCGGCATGCTGCAGGCTATATCGATGACAGGCGGGCTTACGTGGTCAATGGCGATCCCTATCATCATGGGCCAGAACATCGGAACGTGCGCGACCGCGCTCATTTCTAGTATCGGAACAAACAGGCACGCCAAGCGCGTAGCCGTCATACATATACTCTTCAACGTCATCGGTACCGCAGTGTTCATGGTGGTCTACTTTATCGTGAAGGCGACTGTAGATCTGGCGTTCCTGCATGAGACGATAAGTCCTGTCGGGATAGCGCTTTTCCACAGCATATTCAACATATGCACGACAGCTTTGCTCCTCCCGTTCTCGAACCAGCTCGTAAAGATCGCGAAGAAGCTGATAAAGACGGAGGACCGCGATGTGGCTTTCCTCGACGACAGGCTCCTCAACACGCCGGCCGTCGCAGTCGGAGAGTGCTTCAAGCAGAGCGTCGAGATGTCGAAGGTAGCGCTCAACTGCATCACGAGTTCCTTTGACCTCATATTCAGCTATGATACGGAAAAAGCCGCTCAGGTCGAGGCCATGGAGCAGGAGGTCGATGTCTATCAGGACAGGATAAGTTCTTTCCTCATCAAAGTCTCGTCGCAGAACCTCTCTGAGGCTGACAGCAGGCTCGTTTCGCTCATGCTCCATTCGACGGGGGACTGGGAGCGCATAAGCGACCACGCAATGAATATCCTGACGGCAGGTGAGAGCATCAAGAACGACAAGCTCGCTCTTTCCGAAGAGGCGAGAAAAGAGATGAAGATCATGCTCTCGGCCCTGAAGGAGATACTCAACATAACCGAGGATTCGTTCGCGAACAAGGACACGGAAGGCGCGGCGAGGGTAGAGCCGCTTGAGCAGGTAATAGACGGCCTCATAGAGACGATGAAGCGAAATCACGTCATCAGGCTGAAAAAAGGTATCTGCACGATCCAGAACGGTATCATCCTCTCGAACATCATGACTGACTGCGAGAGGGTATCGGACCACTGTTCGAACATAGCCGTAGCTCTCATAGAGCTGACAAAGGGAAGCTTCGATACTCACCAGTACCTTTACAGGGTAAAGAACCTGGATAACGACAAGTTCCAGGAGATGTACGACGAGTTCGACAAGAAGTACCATATAAACTGACAGCAGCCGGCCGCAGGTGCGGCGCGGATGTAAGCCATATCAACCAAAAAATCATAAAGAGCGAAAGCCGCGATTTCCCGCAGCCTTCGCTCTTTTATGTTGTAAGGAGATGTTTTTTACTCACTGATCGATCGAAGATGATCGAAGCGGATCATCTTCGATCTTTACGGATCGATGACGATCGTTTTAACGCTCCTCTGGATATCTATCACTATGGATGCTTTTTATCACTCCTTGAAGTCTCCGCCCTTGATGACTTTCATGCCGAGCTTCTTCTGAGCTTCAGGAACACCTTCCCTTGCCTGCTTTTCGATGGCCCTGATCTTCATAGGAAGTGAGAACAGGTTGATGAACCCTTCTGCGTCCTTCTGGTTGTAGACCTCGTCCTCGCTGAATGTGGCGAATTCTTCGCTGTAGAGCGAGTAAGGCGACCTGCTTGCTACCGGGTAAGCTGTGCCCTTGTAGAGCTTCATCTTCACATCGCCTGTCACCTGCTCCTGAGTGCTGTCTACGAATGCGCTCAGAGCTTCGCGGAGCGGTGTGAACCACTGTCCGTCATAGAGGATCTTGGCGAACTTGTTGGCAACATATGCCTTGAACTCCATGGTCTCGCGGTCGAGGATCAGTTTTTCGAGATCCCTGTGAGCCTGATACAGGATAGTTCCGCCAGGAGTCTCGTAAACGCCCCTTGACTTCATGCCGACGAGCCTGTTCTCGATGATATCTATAGTTCCTACAGCGTTAGCTGCGCCCAGCTTGTTCAGCTTCTCGAGGAGAGGGACAGGATCCATCTTCTCGCCGTCTATGGCTGTCGGGATGCCTTTTTCGAATGAGATCGTGACATATGTCGGTTCGTCCGGAGCTTCCTCAGGTTCCATCGAGAGAACGTGGATGTCCGGAAGATGCTCGTTCCAAGGGTTCTCGAGGTTGCCGCCTTCGTGCGAGATGTGCCAGATGTTCTCGTCGCGCGAGTAGATCTTCTTTGTCGACTGACTGATAGGGATGTTGTTCTTGTGAGCGTACTCGATGAGGTCCTCACGAGACTTGAAATCCCAGATCCTCCATGGGGCGATGATCCTGATGGCAGGGTTGAGTGCCTTGATGCCTGACTCGAACCTTACCTGGTCGTTTCCTTTTCCTGTGCAGCCGTGGCAGATCGTGAACGCGCCTTCCTGTTCAGCTACCTCAACGAGGTGCTTTACCATAGGAGGTCTTGCCATGGCTGTTCCGAGCAGATAGTCTCCTTCGTAGATAGCGTCTGCCTTGATCGAAGGATAAATGTAATCAGTTACGAGCTCTTCTCTGATGTCGATCGTCATTGCCTTGGAAGCGCCTGTGTCGAGGGCTTTCTGCTCTATAGCCTTGAAGTCCTCTCTCTGGCCTGCGTTGATGCAGACTGCGATGACGTCAGCGTTGTAGTTTTCGATGAGCCATTTAACGATAACTGATGTGTCGAGGCCGCCTGAATAGGCGAGTACGATTTTTTCCTTTTCTTCGTTAGCCATGATTTTTTCTCCTAAATAAATATAATTAAATTTGTATAAATTTACTTTTGTATGTACTATATCATAAGTCATTTCACAATGCAATATTATTCATGTATTTTTTGAAATATCTTCATGTGTGCGCCAAAATGAGCCAGCTGCAACAAGTTCGGTCAAAGAATAAAAATACACTTTTTCTATATTTTCTCCCTCATGCTGTTGAATATCAAAACTTTGCATAGTATAATTTTTCAGAGTATGAAAGGAGAGCTCCATATGAATGGAATAGTTTATCTGGAAGACGGGACCGTATATAAGGGTACCGGATTCGGAGCGAAGGCGACCCGTGTCGGCGAGCTCGTGTTCAACACCGCGATGACGGGATACCAGAAGACACTGACAGATCCGTCGTATAAAGAGCAGATACTGACTATGACGTATCCGCTGATCGGAAACTACGGGATCAATGATGTGGATTTCGAGTCTGACAGGATCCACGCTTTCGGCGTGATCGCGAACGACGTATGTTTCAGGCCGTCGAACTGGCGCTGTGTCAAGGACATCGACACATGGCTCAGAGAACAGGACGTCCCTGGTGTATATAATGTAGACACGAGAGAGATCACGAGGAAAATCAGGAATGGCGGAAACCAGAAGTGCGTCATCACGACAGAGGATCTGACGCTCGACCAGATAAAGGCGATCTGCGAGACATCCGAGCTCCGCGGCGACCAGATGAAGGACGCCGGCGTCACGATGCCGGAGAAGCAGTTCGCAAACTGGGAC
>JBJETC010000060.1:0-3745 GCA_051883115.1 Anaerovoracaceae bacterium | reverse complement strand
GTCCTCCCGTAAAATTGCGATCCGACAAAACGGTACATTTCGTGCCATCGTGATCGTTATTATATGATTTTATTAAAATAAATAATCATATCGTTCTATATATTTTATCACTTGCGCGGTCAAAAGAGTACTGAAAGCCGCATTTTCATGCGGCACTTTGTCCGATCTCAAAAGTGATTTTCGGAAAGGATATATCAGATCCGCAGCGGGACACTTTGTCCGATCTCAAATCGGATTCTCCACAGAGCATATATTTTTTCGTAGTGGACGGCACTGCTTTTTCGTGTTATCATGGAGAAAATTTCAAAAACAAACCTTTGACGAAGAGTAAGTAAGAGCGCTTCGAGCCATCGAAGAGAGCCACGGACGGTGCGATCGCGGCATGGAAGAGCGCTTTGAATGGGCTTCCGAGGGCGAACTGAAACGTCAGTCAGATAGGCGATGACACGCGGATGGCACGTGGCCTGAAAGGCAGCGTCCGGCAGGCGCAGAGCCGGAAAAACCGGCGGAGTAGGCGAGACGGAGAAAAAACTCCGTTATCAAATTCGGCATATGTCAGTATGCCTCGAGTGGGCGCGAAAGCGTCAAGCCGGGTGGCACCGCAGAAGAACCAAGCTTCTGTCCCAGCAGGGGACGGAAGTTTTTTTGTATTTTTGTCCCGATCGGAATTGCCGCGTTTTGTCAGAAAAGGAGAAGAAAAATGGCAGAGAAAAACACAGAGATCCCTTACAAGATCTACCTCAGCGAAGATGAGATCCCGACGCATTACTACAACATCAGAGGAGACATGAAGAAAAAACCGGCTCCGCTCCTCAACCCTCAGACACACGAGCCGATGACAGCCGAAGAGCTCGGCCATGTTTTCTGCGACGAACTCGTTCAGCAGGAACTAAATGTTACAGATCGTTTCATCGAGATCCCGGAAGACATCAGGAAATTCTACAAAATGTACCGTCCGTCTCCGCTCGTCAGGGCTTACTGCCTTGAGGAAAAACTCCAGACCCCGGCGCACATTTACTATAAATTCGAAGGAAACAACACGAGCGGCTCGCACAAGCTGAACTCCGCCATCGCCCAGGCGTATTATGCGAAAAAGCAGGGGCTCAAGGGCGTTACGACTGAGACGGGAGCAGGCCAGTGGGGCACAGCGCTTTCGATGGCATGCGCGTATTTCGGCCTCGACTGCAAAGTCTTCATGGTAAAAGTCTCCTACGAGCAGAAGCCTTTCCGCCGCGAAGTGATGCGCACATACGGCGCTTCGGTCACACCTTCGCCTTCGATGACGACGAACGTCGGCCGCAAGATAAATGAAGAGTTCCCTGGCACGAACGGAAGCCTCGGCTGCGCGATCTCGGAGGCTGTCGAGACGGCGACGAGCAATGACGGCTACAGGTACGTCCTCGGGAGCGTCCTGAACCAGGTCGTTCTCCATCAGAGCGTCATCGGCCTCGAGACAAAGACGGCAATGGACAAATACGGTATCGTCCCGGACATCATCATCGGCTGCGCAGGCGGCGGCTCGAACCTCGGCGGTCTCATCGCTCCGTTCATGGGCCAGCAGCTCCGCGGCGAGCAGGACTACAGGTTCATAGCGGTCGAACCGGCTTCATGCCCGTCACTCACACGCGGCCAGTACGTCTACGATTTCTGCGACACGGGCGAAGTCACACCGCTCGCGAAAATGTACACGCTCGGAAGTTCATTCATGCCATCGCCGAACCACGCCGGCGGACTTCGTTTCCACGGCATGAGCAGCATCCTCTCGGAGCTCTACGATGAAGGCCTCATGGAAGCGCGTTCATATGAGCAGACTGAGGTGTTCGAAGCTGCCGAGACGTTCGCGAGATGCGAGGGCATCCTCCCGGCGCCTGAATCGAGCCATGCGATAAAATGCGCCATGGACGAAGCGATGAAGTGCAAGGAAACTGGCGAGGAAAAGAACATCCTCTTCGGCCTTACCGGGACCGGATATTTCGACCTCACCGCCTACAAGCAGTACAACGACGGCACGATGACAGACTACATCCCGACTGACGAAGAGATCCTCGAGAGCCTCGACAGAGTGCCGAAGTTCCCTGGCAACGAGATCAAAAGATAGGACATAGAACGAGATAAAACGAGATTAAACGAGCTCTCGCGCGAAATCCCAGCTGGAAAATTTCCGGCTGGGATTTTTTTATGCCCGAGAAAATTTCTGCTTTGTGATAAAACAACGCCTGGCATGAATTTCCAGCCGGGGAATATATATGTCCGGAAAAATTTCGCGTTTGAGATCGTACAAAGTGTCGCATCGTGTCTTCCATAAACCCTGCAGTTAAGCATTTCCAAGGCCGGCGGAAGCAATGAGACACGGTGTCTCGTGGTCAATACCGTTATACGCTGTTAAACGCTGTGAGTCAGCATTTTCAAGGGTGACAAAAAAGCAGATGGTACAAAGTGTGTCACTTAAAGTCCGCTTATGGTTCCTTTTCGTGACACGTAAGCTGCGCATGGGTCAAAGTGTCTCATAAAAAATGCCCAAAGGTGTCTTTCAGGACATGTAAGTCGTGAATGGGACGAAGTGTCTCTCGAAAATCCTGCGGAAAAGCACATTTCAGCCTGAATTCGACGGGACAGAATGTACGATCTCAAATGGCAAAAAAAATTTTGCATGTATGTCGACCCATACATGCAAAATTTTTTGTCTTACTTTATTTGAAGTAAACTTCCACGGTGTGGCTTCTCTTCACTTTCCTGAAGGTGTAAGAAGACTTGATCTTTTTACGGCTGCCGTCGATGATGACGAGCGAGGTTTTGTGGCCTCGAGAAGGCTTTATGCGGACTGTGTATGACTTTCCGTATTTAACGGTCCTGCCTGGCGAGACTTTGCCAGGGCCGTGCTTTTTCACACTGATCCGGAAGCTGCGCTTTGCAAGATCGGCCTTCGTAGGGACATTTTTCACGGTCTTCCTGAACGCCGCGAGGAGTTTCCTGCTGAGCGTCGGTGTCATGCGGTACGTCGAGGAAAAGTCGATGTAATCGAGATAAGCCGCGTCGATTTTGTCCCACTGATTTGCGTAATAATCGCTGCGCCTCAGGGACGAGTAGTATTTATTGAGCTTGTCCTGGAAAAGCCCTGTCTCCCTGAGAGAGATGCGTTTCGTCTGCGCCTTCGAAACGCCCGTTTTTTTCTCGATGGCGTCGCAGCCTTCGTTATATACCTGATAGATCTCCGTAAGGATGTCCTTCCTGTTCATCTCGAGGACAGTCTGATCGATGATTTTCTGCAGGCTGTGTTTGTTCGATGCGGAGATGTAGCCTTCGAGCAGGAGGTCGGCGTAGTCCCAGAGCGATTCCTCAAAGGCGCTTCGCGCCTGATCGAGCGAGGCGTTCGAATAATAGAGGCAGCTCTGAACGACTTCTTCTAAAGTCGAAGCGTCGGTACCGTCCTCAGATAATATTCCCTCAACGGAAATATCGTCGCCGTTCTGAGTGATCTCCATGAGGAAAAGGCTCGCGTCAGCGTAGTCTTTGAACGTCTTGATATTCTTAGTTTCCGACTTTATCAGCTTCTTTATTTTGCAGATAACGTGCCAGTAATAATCGTTGTAATCCGATCTGCGGAGCGAGTTCATGGATTTGAGGTATGAACGGCGCATCTTACGCGAAAGCTTCGGCAGATCTTTTTTGCTCTCCACACCGTTCACGAGAGTGAGCTCGTTGAGCTCGCCGAGTTCGTTCATGGCGAGGAGTGTCTCACTGCTGT
>JBJETC010000059.1:0-3753 GCA_051883115.1 Anaerovoracaceae bacterium | reverse complement strand
GATCAATGAGTCAGCCAGAAAATATGATAAAGTAAATAATAAAGCTAATCTGAGCTATGGCCACGATAAGGGTGTTATAAGTGATGAGACAAAGACTTATCTCTATGGATTCAAGATCTTAAAGGTAGATGCAAACAGTGTAACCACAACACTTGACGGAGTTGAATTTACCCTGACGGATAAAGAGGGGAAGTACTATAACCCAAGTACAAAGAAATTCGAAGAAGTAGCGGAAGGATCTACAGCTCCGAAACTTACTACAGCAAATCACGGTATCCTGGACATCCGCGGACTTGAAGCGGGCACATATACGCTCACTGAGACAAATACATTGGGCGATTATGTACTTCTCTCAACACCTGTGACGATCAAGATCACAAAGGGTACAGATGGGGTAGGAACATTAGAGGTTACCGGACCTACTGGAATTAGCAAGGATAAGGATACAACAGGAAACAGTGATGCAGCTGTTGTTACTATCACAATTAAGAACACGAAGAAGGGTGACATGCCATTTACAGGTGGTATGGGAACAACGCTTCTTTATGTAGCAGGCGGAATCCTCATTGCAGTAGCTGTTGGAGCATATGTAATGAAGAAGAGAAACGGAGCAGCTGAATAATCAGTCAGCGCTGACGTTATCCAGATGACCGGACGACAGTATACTGAATGATCAGTAAAACATCGTCATACGGGAAGGCGGCGGAAACGCCGCCTTCTTGTCATATTCAGGATATCCTCTAAGAGGAATTGGTATATAATATAGAAAAAGGCGGTTGGACAGGCGGTAACCGGTATGATCAGGTGGCTTAAGAGACATTCTTCGATATTCATTTTCATCGTATTATTAGCAGGGATAGGACTGATGGCATATCCTACGATATCCAATTACTTTAATACGATGCGGCAGACTGAGGCTGTACTTGACTATAATAAAAACGTCGAGGACATGAGTAAAGTCGAGCGTGAAAAAATGCTCAGTTCTGCCCGCGCATATAACAGGCGCCTTGCCCGCAGCGGATTTCGCTGGAATATGACGAAGGCTGAGAAGAAAGACTATGAATCCCAGCTTGATACTGATGAACTCGGTATGATGGGATATGTAACGATCCCGAAAATCCGGGTCAGAGATCCTATATATCACGGTACGAACGAAAGTACACTTGCGCAGTCGATTGGTCATTTTGAACCAACTTCGCTCCCAATAGGCGGGAAGAGCACGCATAGTTCGCTGACGGGGCACAGAGGCGTACCCTCAGCAAGACTTTTTACAGATCTGGACCAGTTAGAGGAAGGCGACATTTTTACGATAACGGTACTGGGTAAAACTATTACGTATGAAGTAGATAAGATAAATATCGTCCTGCCTGCAAATATTAAAGATTTTCAGTTGGAGCAAGGCCGGGATTACTGCACGCTGATCACGTGCACGCCGTACGGCGTCAACACGCACAGACTGCTCGTCCGCGGCCATCGCATCGCAAACCTTGACGGAAACGCGAACACAATGGGCGACGCGCTCCAGATCAGGCCGATATATATCGTGCCGTTCCTGCTCGCGATATTCGCGCTGCTCATGCTCATCATCCTTGTCATCTGCAGAAGGAGAGCCATGAGAAGGGCGGACCCTGAAGACGCGTATCTCAGGACAAGAGGGCTTGACCGTCCGACGTTCAGGGATCTGTTCTGATACAAACTGATGGTATGGGAAAGCTATTGATTTGGTGAAAGAGTGAAAAGGAACTATACGTTTGCTTTACTGACGGTTATTATCTGGGCGACGATGGCGGCAGCAGTCAAACTGATGCTGTCATCCGTGCCGGACCTTGAGGCGCTGTGTATCAGCGCCGTTTTCGCGTTTTTGTTCCTGCTGCTGGTAAACGTTTTTACAGGGAAAATTAAGGAGCTTGGCAGGTATAAGTCAAAGGACTATCTCACGATGGCGGCGCTGGGCTTTGTGGGGCTTTTCCTTTATTCAGCCCTATATTATTACGGACTTTCAAAGCTTTCGTCGCAGACGGCATGCATACTGAATTACCTGTGGCCGGCCGCACTCGTTCTTTTTTCCTGTATTATTTTAAGAGAAAAAATCACTGCCCTGAAGATCGCCGCGCTCGCTATGTCGTTCGCCGGCGTCATGATAATGTCGTCAGGCGCTTCTGAAAGCGGGGCGCATTCAGCATCGGGCGTGATCGCGTGCATACTCGCGGCGCTGTGCTACGGCCTTTACTGCGTCCTTAACAGGAAAAAGGATTATGACCAGAATATATCGATGATGGTCGTGTGGCTCACTGTGGCTATTTGCAGCGCGGTGTCAGGGCCTTGGCTCGAGACATGGGCTCCGATAAGCGGGACGCAGTGGATCGGGCTCCTGTGGCTCGGCGTCGTCGTCGACGCGATAGCGTATCTCCTCTGGGCGCTAGCGCTCACGGGGACTGAGAACATTGCGGGGATCGCGAACCTCGCGTATCTCACGCCGTTCCTCTCGCTCATTTTTTCAGCGCTCATACTGCATGAGCATGTAACAGCAAGGGATCTCGCCGCGCTGCTTTTCATAGTAGGCGGGATAGTCATGCAGAAAATTTTTGACAAAGAAGCCTGACGGCATGAATGCCAGGCGGCAGAGGCGCTTCGGGGCGTCTCTTTTTTTACGTTGATTTGTTTTTTCATGTGGATTTATAGTATAATACTTAATAGTGTGCACAGGAGAGAAAATGCTTGGTGTGAATAAATATACAGGTGAATATAAATTCGGAGAGTTTTACAACAGCGCATCGAAGACATTCCACGAGGCGGCCGCGAAAAGGGGCCTCGCCGAAGACGGGATGTTCTACGTTCCTGATCTCGCGGGGTATGCGAGGGATCACTGCATGGATCTCCTGAACAGCGCTGATGTCATGACTGTTTACGGCAGCGACGAGGAGGGCTACTACAGGTATGTCCTCGACGAAGCGTTCTGTGCCGGAGTGGCGTACGGGCATCAGTGGCACGAGGATTTCACGCGTGTGGAACACGGTGATTTCCGGGAGAAAATGGAAGAAAACGGCGCGATAGACATGGCGGAAAAGGCGCTGGAAGAAGCCGGCGCAGGCACGGACGGCGCGGAGAAGATCAGGGCTTTCAGAGATGATCTTTACACGACGTGGAATGACATCATGAAGGACAGCTGGGACGGCACTGACGTCAGGGACAGGATATTCGACATCGTGATGGCTGTGTTCCAGACGGGCGTTTCAGTCGTGCTGAGGCTTGAGAACGCCGGGCCGGCCGTCAGAGAATAGAGATAAGCGTTTTATTTTTTGTAAAAAAGAGGGACAGGCATGAGCAACAAAATGGAGAACATCGGCATCATCATCGACATCCTCACACACGAGGACGACATTTTCTGCGAGAAGGCAGAGGTGGTGCTGGAGCAGATGATGGCTCTTCATAAAGCCGGCTCTTCAAAGGAAGTCGGCGATGACGGAGCGTACGAGGTCAAGTCATTCGAGGGAGAGGACGAGATCCAGAGACATTTTGAGCAGATACAGGCGGAAAGCGAAGGAGAAGCGGCAGGTCAGGACTACGCTGACGCTGATGAAGGCGCTGATACTGCTGCCGAAGCGCAGGACGCTGGATCTCAGGATGCGGGCGCTGATGATGCGGCTCCTGAAGAGGATGATGGACCTAAGGAAGCTCAGGGATATGACGGATATTACGAGAACGGCGACTACGAGCCGAGAAGGGGCGCGAGAGCCGCTGTTAAGAGGCCTA
>JBJETC010000058.1:0-3763 GCA_051883115.1 Anaerovoracaceae bacterium | reverse complement strand
AACATCCAGTCATCGACAAGACTTGAGGATTTCCTCCAGGCCATAACATTCGACGGCGTGCAGCAGAACGCTGATGGCACATACTCTGCAGTAAAAGGTGAAACATACAAGGTCCATATGAAATTCGCGGAAACACCTAACGGACTGCAGTTCAGCGATTCAGAAACGCTTACATATAAACTCCCTAACGGATTCAAGCCTGTAGCAAAATCAGACGGGAAATTTACTGTAAACGTCTCGACAGGAGACGGCAATTTTGCAGTGACAGGAAATACATATTCATTAGATGAAGAAGGCAACATCAGAGTCGACTGGAATCAGAATGATCCTAATTTTGCTCAGCTGACAGCCTGCGGAGACACTGAATTCACACTTGATTTTGAAGGTGAATTTGACGAAAACTCAAAGGAAATAAAGTTCTCTGACGGAACGACCGCGACTGTGGATAAGGACGCTGACGTAGATGTCTGGAAGAATGTCGAGGAAAAAAACGGCAGATATTATTATACAGTCACAGTAAGAGGGTCAAAGGGAGTAAACAAGGACGTCAGCGTAACGGATGCCCTCGCGGATAACTCGCTCCTTAATATAGATACGAGCACGCTGCAGGTAACCACTTATCCGCAGGGACTCCAGTACAATAAGGAATACGCGTATTACAGAGGCTTTAAGTACACGATCCCTGAACTCAAGAAAAATGAGACTGTAACGTTCACATATTATGCGGATCTGACAGGACAGGAGAACCTCTCAGCTAACGACGTCAGGAGCAGGACAAGGAACACGGCCAAGGCAACGTCGGGAAAGCATGAGCACGAGGCTTCGCAGGACCTCGCGTATATCATCAACAAGGAGATGCTCGAAAAGACCCACACTGTGAATCAGACGAGCGACAAGTACATCATAAACTGGAGAATAGACTATGACCGCGGGAACTACGTTGATCCGTCAGGCGTAACGCTCACAGACAGACTCGATTATTACAGCGGATCGACATACGAGGGAAACGGTATAACAGTCTACGTATATGATAAATACGGCAATGATGTCGAGAGACGCGACGTAGCCTGGAAGGATCTCAACAAGGATTACTACGGCTGGAAATACACGATACCTGAAGGAGACAGGACAGGCTACAGATATATAATCACATATCAGACGTCATTCAAGAAGAGTGATATCCACACTGAAATCAGCCAGAAGAACAGCATCAGCGACGGCTCCAGGAGCAAAGATGATTCGGCAGATCTCAAGCCTGGCATCAATGAATCGATCGGTGTTAAGAAGGAAGCTACTAAGGTCACCTATAAAGAAGCTGAATGGAAGGTAACACTTACTGTTCCTGCAGGCGGACTGGACAGTGCATATATCACGGAATATCTTCCTTCGACATGGCTCCACAATAAGCGTGTAGCTGATGAGATCATAGATCCAAACGGCGGAGACCTGGCTGACGCTTTCACTGTTGATGGCCTGAAGGGCGATGAATACTACACTGCTGAACTCAAGAGACTCAGTGATAATTCCCCGTATGTTGATATCAGATTCCACAAGAACAAGGACGGCGAAAACGGTCTGCTCGCTTCGGATAACGGGCAGAAGCGCACGATCACGTTCAAGACTAAGAACAATACGGATTGGGTCAAGGAGTCTGAGTCGAATACATGGTATCTTGATCACAGAAACGGTGTCTACTTCAGCACTGACGGTCAGAGCGTCTATGACGAAGATACTGTAAAACCAACAAAAATTGATGTAACTAAAAACTGGGACAGCTCTGCGCAGATCTATTATCAGCCTGGTGATAACGCGACTGAATGGGACAGACTCCCTATATACCGCTTTAACGTATTTGTAAGCGGCATGAAGGATATCGACTCTGAAACGGGAGACCTGGTATTAGACGATTATTTTGACACTTCCAAATTCAAGTATACGGAATATGGGAGCAAGTGGAATCAGGATAACAAAGTAAACCAGTTATGGTACGAAGGTACCGTATGCGGAAGTGACGATTCGGCCTCGTCATTCAATGTGCTCTGTACAGGCACAGTACAGGAGACAGACTACGGCTTCAGATTTACTGCGCCTAAGAGCAAGATCACAAAGAAAGACGGCAGCTACTATAATTATTACCAGATCAGATATTATCTGATGGTCAAGGACGCAGACGCGTATAAAGCTCTATATAAAGAAGGCCTCAACGATTCTTCAGGCAAAGTCACGATGACTAACAAGGTGAAATTTGCCGACGTAGAGGACAGTGCCGACTCCACATACGACACAAACGTACTCGACAAGAAGGTATCGAGAGATAATTACGAAGAAAACGGAGACCATTATGCCGATTTCGAGATAGATTTCAACCCTAAGAGCATGGATCTGGATCCGAATTCAGACACGCTGAACCTGACCGACGAAGCGACAAACCTTCAGATAGATCCTAAGTCCATCCAGGTAGTGCAAGGCTCCGGTGCAGTACTGAACTGCAGAAAGGACGGTACAGGCATTGTCGGTACAGTACCTGACAAGCAGCATATCGTTATCAAATATCGTGCCCGCATAATGGGTTCGGGTAATGTTACTTATTCGAACAATGTCACGGTATTTAACTATAAAGACGGAAGTTCGAGCAATGTCTGGGTCGGAAGTAACGGCTCCGGCAGCGGAACGAACCCGAATGTGACGCTGGTCAAGACTAAGGAAGGCAGCGTAGAAGGCCTCGCAGGTGCTAAGTTCAAACTCATTAGTCCCGACGGCAGCTACTTAAAAGACGAGAGCGGAAACGATAAGATTTTCACAACAGGCAGCGACGGGTCTGTTGCGATCCAGGAAAACATGGGCAAATACGGCTGGGTACTTGAAAAAGGAAAGACATATACCCTGAAGGAGGTAGAGGCTCCTGATGGATATAAGAAGGCAGCCGATAAAAAGTTTATAATTACGACATCCTGGAATGACAAGTCTCCGGATACATACTTCAACCACACAAACGTCGTGATCTCTGATGAGATCAACAGCGCTGAGATCAATGTAAGCAAAAAGGTAGTCGGCGACAGTGCTGATCAGTCGAGGTCGTTTGATTTCAAGCTGAACGCGAAGGACAAAAACAGCATGGGACTGAACGTGGCATGTGACGCGGTAGTTACGAAACCAAGTGGCGATACTGTTGCTTCGAAAATCCTTTTCCGCAATGGTGAAGCGCACTTCAGCATAAGAGGCGGAGAAAAGATATCGATCAAGGTGCCTGACGGGACCAGCTACAATGTGACAGAGACTTCAACGGGTGATTTTGACAAATCATCTGTCAATACGAGCGGAACGGCGTTAAGTGACACCGATAATGCTCCTGCAGCCGAATTCACGAATACGATGAAGACATCTGTAAGAGGCAAGAAGACATGGGTCGGCGTAAACAGCAAGAACGCTCCGGATGCCACGATCGATCTATTACGTAACGGAAAGAAGTTCAAAAGTGTAACGCTGAAAAACGGTAAGTCTGAATATGAGTTCACGGGACTCCCTAAATTTGACGAGAACGGCAATGCTTATTCTTACACAGTTCAGGAAGAACCGCTGACAGGCTACACATCAAGTCAGAATGGCTTCAATTTCACGAACACGAAGAAGGATGATAAGGTTTCTATAAGCGGCACAAAGACGTGGGTCGCTCCGGAAGGAACGACTGTCCCTGACGTAACGATAGACCTTTACAGAGACGGTAAAAAGACTGATCAGAAGGCCGTTATCAAGTCTGGCAAGA
>JBJETC010000057.1:0-21614 GCA_051883115.1 Anaerovoracaceae bacterium | reverse complement strand
ACTCATCAGAGACATGGCTTCGTACAGCAAAGGCCATGCGGAAGGAGCTGAAGCGGGAAGCATCGGAAGTGATGTCCCGGCGGGACAGGATGCAGCCGCTCCTTCGGGAGTGAGCACGAGCCCGGGCAGGGAAACGGTCGAGATAGAGAATCCGTTTCCTTCAGCGGAGCGTGAGACTGAAGCGGCACCTGAGACAGGGATCGCGGCGGAGCCGGCATATGCAGCGTATGCGAAACCGGCTGTGCGGGTCGTGTGCGTGGATAACCGCGTACCGGCTGTCGCTGAGATAGAAGACACGCTTGATTACGGGGAGGAGCCTGCGATCGCTGAGGATATCGGGGATATTTTCAGTCAGGATTTCAGGAACAGATCCTCGGAAGATGCCAATTCATATATTAACAATCTGACACTTGGCGATCTGGGTGTAGCGGTCGGATCCGACAGGAAATCCGGCAGCTCCGAAAGCATCGAAAAAGTGATATCGCAGATAAACAATATAAATACTGAGGCGCTGAAGACAGAGAAGGCCGCAGATGAAGCAGCGGCAGTCGAAGCGGATGATACCGGCGAGGAAAGACTCAAGGTTTACAAGCCGTCCGGCGCTTCAGATGAAAAGCGGAAATCGCAAGAGTTTGATGTCGATAGTTCATCTGAACAGCCTGCAGCTTCCGTAAGATACAGAGTTCCGGCGCAGTACGGCGTAAAAAACATGTCTGTGGACAAAAACGGGAAAGTCCACACGCTTGCGGAACTCAGAAATCAAATCAGATGAAAATTATTTCAGGAGGCATTTATGTCACAATTAGTTTGTAAGAATTGCGGAGAGCCGCTCAGCCCTTCGAACAAGTTCTGCCCTAACTGCGGTGCGAAAGTCGAACAGGCAGCTCCCGAGCAGCCTGCAGAAATGCCGCAGGCGCCTGCAGACCAGCCGAAGGAGGAGAAGCCGCACCATACGTTCCACATAGAAAAGTTTGACTGGAACACTGATGGCTATCCGGAACCAGATAAGATCAGAAAGACACAGGATATAAACTTTGACTGGAACACAGCGGTTAACGACAGGATAAAGGAGCGCCGCGAGAACGGACGCGAGTCTTTACTTGACGAAGAGACAGAAAATGCACCTGTAAAGGAAGAAGCGCAGGAAGCGCAGCAGCCTGAAGTTCAGGAGACACCTGAAGTCCAGGCGCAGGTCGAAGCGCCTGCAGCAGAGCCTGAGACTGAAGAACAGCCTGAGGCACCTGAAGCACAGCCTGAAACGACAGCAGAAGCGCCTGCAGCTGAAACACCTGAAGAAGAAAAGCAGGCGGAAATAGACGAAGACATCGAAGAAGAGAAAAAAGAAGCTGCGAAATTCGAGAATCCTTATGAACCTCAGGAAGATGAGACGGTAACGGCATCGAACGGGTTCCAGGCTCAGGAAGAAGGTTCAAGGGCTTCTGAGAACCCTGAAGACGAGGATGACAAATCACTGCAGAGGGCTATATTCGGATACACGTCGGATGATCAGCCTTCATCTGCGACAGACGGTTTCCAGAAGGAAAGCACGCAGCAGATAGATAAATTCTACACATTCAGCAAGAAAAACGAGGAGTTCCAGAATCTCCTCGATCAGGAATACAACAGACTGAAGACTCAGAACGCGAGACCTGAGGGACTCGTAAAGAAAGAGGCTGAGGAAGCTGCCAGGATAAACGCCGAGAAGGAAGAGGCCGAGAAAGAGGCGGAAAGAGAGGCTGAACAGCCATTTGACGCAGGCGGGTTCGTTACACCTGAGACTATGTCGCAGGGAGAGAAACGTCCGGAGCCTGAGATGTCAGCTGAGGAAGCTGCCGCACAGGCAGAAAAGGACGTGCAGCAGGCAGGACTCTTCGGAGCCGGCGTGAGCCAGCAGGAGGAGGTACCTGAGCAGACTGAGGAACAGCCTTTTGCCGAGCCTGCAGAACAGGAACAGGCAGAGGAACAGCCAGAGATCCCTGAAGCACAGCCAGAAGAGCCTGCAAGCGTAGAGGAGCAGGTAAATGAGGCCATAGGCACACAGCCTGAGCCTGAAGCACCTGTATTCGGACAGGAGACACAGCCGGTACAGGAAACAGCTGCTGAAGCTCCGGCACAGCCTGTACAGCCTGCAGAACAGCCTGATGATCTCCAGACACAGGCTCAGGCACCTGCAGCTGCAGAAGCATCTGAAGCAGGCGCTCAGGACGAAAAGAAACTCACATTCCAGGATGTATTTGATGAAGAGCAGGAGAAGGCATATCCGAAGCATACAGCGCTTCATGTCATATCCATCATAATCCTCATCATCATACTCCTTGAGGTAGCAGCTATAATCATCAGGAGATTCGCTCCTGACAGCAGCGTAGGACAGTGGATTGGACAGTTCTTCAACTTCCTCTTCAGCAAGCTGTCGGGGCAATGATCTTAAAAAAAAAAAATATACTGCGGTTGACCGGCGGCATGGGATCGACATCCCGCCGCAGACAGCGCAGCACGTGGACGCCGGCAGAAATACCGGCGTTTATTGATAATACGGGGAATCAAGCGGTGGTGCGCTTTTCCCCGAGGGGGTAAAGGAAATGTTTGGAAGGAAGAAAAAGAGCGGCGAATACGATAATACGCCTCATCGAAGGAGCATCCGCAGAAAAGTCATCGGCGCGATAATGATCATCGCCATCGTTCTTGGACTGCTCACACTTTTCAGTGATTTCATAACGGACTGGATGTGGTTCGCCGAAATGGGCTATCTGAGCGTCTTCTTCAAGGAACTCGCGACGAAACTCGAAATAGGCGTGCCTCTTTTTATCATCCTGGGTTTTCTCATCGACGTTTATCTCAGAAAGATAAAGATAAACTATTTCAAAAAGATAGAATCGCACGAGACGACGAACATGAAGGGACTGAGCCGCAGCACGAACGCGGCGTCCGTCATTTTCTCGTTCATCGTGACGATCATCACCGTGAACACATTGTGGTTCAAGGCTCTGACATTCTCGAACAGCACGAGCTTCAAGCTTAAGGATCCGCTGTTCCATCACGATATCTCATTCTATATTTTCAAGCTCGATTTTCTGAAAACGCTGAACAGCCTGCTGATCACCGTGATCATACTGTTCATCCTGCTCACGATAATCTATTACCTCATACTGCTGACAGTCCATACACCTGACGTCTTCGAGCGCGTAGATGACGGCCCTTATGAAGAAGACCATTCGAACGAATTCGACGGCGGATACTGGCAGGACACACCTATGGGGAAAATGTGGGTGCAGACGTTCGGCGGCAAAAAGAAGAAAGATCCGGGCGAAGGGCCTCATTACAGACGCGACTTCAGCAGGCTCGACAGGAACAACTTCACGCATCTTATGTCGATAGCTTCTGTCCAGCTGACGGCACTCGGCATCATATTCTTTATCATGCTCGCGATACATTTTGTCCTGAGACAGTACGATCTGCTCCACGCTCATTCGGGCGCGGTCTACGGCGCGGGCTACACAGATGTGAACGTGACGCTCTGGATCTACAGGCTGCTTGCAGTTCTGTCGGCAGCAGGCGCCGCGGCGGTAGTCATCTGCATGAAGAAAAAGAAATACAAGAAGATACTCATCGTGCCTCTTATCATGGTGATCGTCGGCGGAGCAGGACTCGGCGCTTCGGCGCTCGTCCAGGGATTCGTCGTTTCGCCTGATGAACTCAACAAGGAAAGCGTTTATCTCAAGAGAAACATAAAGTACACGCAGAAGGCTTATCAGCTCGACAGGGTGAAGATAAAGAAATTCTCCGCGAGCAATGACCTGACGGCTGAAGATATCTCCGAAAACAAGCAGACGATATCGAACGTCCGCATAAACGACTACCTGCCTGTAAAGGATTACTACAACCAGACGCAGAGCATCAGGCAGTACTATAAATTCAACGACGTAGACGTTGACAGGTACAAGCTCGACGGCAAGCTGACACAGACATACCTCGGCGTCCGCGAACTCGATGACGACCAGACGAGCAAGACATGGCTCAACTCACACATCAAGTACACGCACGGCTACGGCTTCGTTATGTCGAGGGTGGACACGATCACGGCAAGCGGACAGCCTGACATGGTCGTAAAGAACATCCCGCCGGTGCAGTCGGTCAGCGGCATAAAGATCACTCAGCCGAGGATATACTTCGGCGAGGAAGACAGCAGCTATTCTCTCGTGAATACAGACGAAGAGGAATTCGACTATCCTGACGGCTCAGACAACAAGTACACGAAATACACGGGAACGGCCGGCATCAGGATGACGCCTTTTACAAAGCTCATGTTCGCCATCAGGGAGAAAAACCTGAAGCTCCTCGTTTCGACGAATATAAACAGCGACTCGAAGATACTCATTTACAAGAACGTACTCCAGCGCGTCAAAAAGATCATGCCTGACCTTAAATACGTTGACAACCCTTATGCTGTGACTGTTGACGGCAGGATCTACTGGATGATAGACGCGTTCACGACGAGTTCGAGCTACCCGTATTCAGAGCCTTACAGCGGCGATGCGGGCACGGACAACTACATAAGGAACTCTGTCAAGGTCGTCGTAGACGCGTATAACGGCGACGTGAACTTTTATATAGTAGATAAGCAGGATCCTATCGCAAGGACATATGAAAAAATATATCCTAAGCTTTTCAAGGAAGAATCCGAGATGCCTGAAGGCCTCAAGGCTCACATCAGGTACCCGAGCCAGCTCCTAAAGCGCCAGGCGAGGATCTACACGCATTACCACATGAACGACGTAAAAGTCTTCTATCAGCAGGAGGACATGTGGGACATAGCTCATGAGATATACGGCACAGAGGAAAAAACGATGGATCCTGGGTATTTCATCGTAAAGCTCCCGGGTGAAAAGAACGCCGAGTTCATAAACTCGATACCTTTCACGCCGAAGTCGAAGCAGAACATGACGGCCCTCATGATCGCGAGGAACGACGAGCCGAACTACGGACAGCTCGTGCTTTACCAGTTCCCGAAGAGCAAGACGGTCTACGGCCCGATGCAGATAGAAGCGCAGATAGACCAGAACCCGGACATCTCCCAGGACTTCTCGCTCTGGAGCCAGGCAGGCTCGAACTACAGCAGAGGCAACCTGTTCGTCATCCCTGTAAAGGATTCGCTCCTTTACGTAGAGCCTATTTACCTTGTCGCATCGAACTCCGCGATCCCTGAGGTAAAGAGGGTCGTAGTTGCATACGACGACAAGATCGCGTACAAGTCGACATTCGGCGACGCCCTGAAAGAGATATTCGGCACATCGGGCGGCACGACGACGAGCAGCAGCGCGAAGACAGGCTCAGGCAATAAGAGCGGCGGCGCAAAGACGAGAGACGATTACATAGAAGACGCGAAAAACGCGTATGACAACGCCCAGGACGCACTCAAGGACGGCGCCTGGTCGAAATACGGAGAATACATGGATCAGCTTGAAAAAGATCTGAACAAGCTGTAAAAACTCTTTTTGCGATGAACGTTTTGCGGTAAAGTATACATAAAAGGGAAATTTATCGAACAGACATCAAGTCAGGAGGTCTATATGTTTGATTTTGACATCGATAAAATGCTCTGGGTCATCCCGGCAGACAAGCACAGCAGCGAGGATCTGAGAGAGATACTCGACGACCATCCGGAGATACACTTTGTATCATTCGTCGGCATCGATCTCGGCGGCCACGACACGGACGAGAAGATCCCGGTATCGCTTTTCATGAAGGACATGGACAACATGCTGGACAACGGAGTCCAGACAGACGGTTCCAGTGTAGCACTCCCGGGCATAGCGGATCTGGGCAACGCCAAGGTCAACATCATAGCTGACAGAGATGTCAACTGGTATGTAGATTACAACTACAAGGATATAGGAAAAAGGACAGGACTGCCTATCGGAACGCTAAGGATCCCTTCGATCCTGAAGCACAACGACACATTCGAGTGCGGCTCAAGATCAACGCTCAAGCGCGCTGTGGCTTATCTGAAAAAAGAGGTCCTGCGCGAGATGAAGGAGCACCCTTATGTGTTCAAGTACATAAAAGGCGCGGACAGCGTGGATGATATAGACAGCCTCATCCTGACGAGTGCCACAGAGCTCGAGTTCTGGGTAAAGACACCGTATGACAAGGGCGACAGAGAGCAGATGTTCACGGCCCAGGTACTTAAGGAACAGTACTGGAAGAGGACATACGGCGATGTGAGATCAGCGCTTGAGGAAGTCCTCGTTGTACTCGATAAATACGGTTTCGGCGTGGAGATGGGCCATAAGGAAGTCGGAGGCGTAAACGCAAAGATGGGCACGAGCGGCCATTACGAACACGTCATGGAACAGCTCGAGATAGACTGGAAATACGCGGGAGCTGTACAGGCAGCCGACAACGAGAACCAGATAAAATACGTCGTAAGAGATATATTCACGATGCACGGCCTCGATGTGACATTCATGGCCAAGCCGTTCCCGGGCGTAGCCGGATCCGGAGAACATACTCATATCGGTATGGCCGCGAAGCTCAAGAACGGAAAGACGATAAGCATTTTCGCACCGGCAGATCCGCATAAGCACTTCATGAGCCCGTTCGGGTTCGGTGCGCTCATGGGCCTGCTGAAAAACTACGAGGTAATAGACCCGTTCATCAGTTCGTCGAACGACTCCATGAACCGCCTGAAACCAGGCTACGAAGCACCTGTCTGCGTCGTGACTTCTCTCGGGAAATCCATAGAGGAACCTTCGAGAAACAGGACTGTCCTCGTAGGACTCGTAAGAGATATAAACAACCCGCTTTCGACGAGGTTCGAGCTCAGATCGCCTAACCCGAAGAGCAACACATATCTTGTGCTCGCTTCGAGCATGCTCGCCATAGCTGACGGCATGAAAGCCTGCCTCGGTGCGGAGAAGACGCCGGAAGAGCTTGAAGCTTCGCTGTCAAAGAAATACGGCGAAGAAGATTTTTACCTCGAGAAAGACAGGATGTACAGGAGCGAGGAAGACGTCTTCACGGCATATTCAGAAGAGGAGAGAGAAAAACTCTTCGGAAGGCAGCCTGCGACGGTATGGCAGAACCTCAAGGCGTTCAACATCTATCCTGAGAAAATGAAGATATACGAAGGCAACGACGTTTTCCCTGAATCCATACTGAAGTCGTTCTTCATAACGACCGTGGAGCAGTGGAAATACGAGCTCCACAACAGGCTCGTTCCTGATACGATGAACACGATCAGGAATTACAAGAAGCTCCACGAGGAGCAGGAATTCTCTGACTACGACGTTCATAACTGGCTGGAAATCGACCAGATCAGACACGAGCTCGGCAAGGACACGATCACGAACAAGTCGCTGCTGACTCAGGTAAAGACAGCTCTCGACGAGGGAAGATACGACGACGCTTCGGATCTTCAGATAAAGATCTCGAAGAGAGTAGAGGAACTGACTGCGCTTTACACTAAATACAGGAAGAATTTGCTCTAAAATGCCAAAACATGCGCGTTTTGGCGTATAATAGTTTATTGATAAAAATCTATATGCCGCCTGTGCGGAAAATCTATGAAATTAGGAGAATCAGGTAATGCTTGATATTAAGAAGATACGTGAAGATTACGAAGGCGTTAAGGAAAGAGTCGAGTTCAGGGGCAAAGGCAGCTTCGGCCTCGAGGACGTAAAGAAATTCGACGAAGAGAGACGTGAGATCCTCGCGAGCGTTGAGGCTAAGAGGAACAGACAGAACACCGTTTCGAGAGAGATCCCGAAGATGAAAAAAGCCGGCGAGGACACGACACAGATACTCGCTGAGATGAAGGAACTCTCGAATGAGATAAAGGAAGAGGATGCCGAGCTTTCGGAAGTCGAGGAGAACCTTCACGCGGCTCTGCTGGGCGTGCCTAATCTCCCTTACAAGGATGTCCAGTTCGGAAAGGACGACAGCGAGAACGTCGAGGTAAGGAAATTCAAGGAGCCTACGAAATTCGACTTTGAGCCGAAGGCGCACTGGGACATAGGAACTGACCTCGACATACTCGATTTCGACAGAGCTGCAAAGATCTCGGGCGCGAGATTCACAGTCTACAAGGGACTCGGCGCGAGACTCGAGAGATCGCTCATGAACTTCATGCTCGACCTCCATACAGTAGATCAGGACTACAAGGAAATACTCCCGCCGTTCATGGTAAACAGGCAGGCGATGATCGGAACAGGCCAGCTCCCGAAATTCGAGGACGACATGTTCTACATCCCGCAGAACGATTTCTTCATGATCCCGACGGCAGAGGTACCTGTGACGAACCTCAGATCAGGCGAGATCATGGACGAGTCCGAGCTCCCTGTTTACTACGCGGCATACACGCCTTGCTTCAGGGCAGAGGCAGGTTCCGCGGGACGCGACACGAGAGGGATCATCAGGCAGCATCAGTTCAACAAGGTCGAACTTGTAAAGTATGTAAAGCCTGAAGACGGATATGAGGAACTTGAAAAACTCACGGCAGACGCCGAGGAAGTGCTGAAGAAGCTCGATATCCCTTACCACGTAGTAAGGCTCTGCTCGGGAGACCTCGGTTTCTCAGCTGCTATGACATACGACATAGAAGTCTGGATGCCGAGCTACGGAAGATATGTCGAGATCTCATCGTGCTCATGCTACGAGGATTTCCAGGCGAGAAGAGCAAACATCAGGTTCAGAAGAGAAGGCGGGAAGCCGGAATTCGTTTACACACTCAATGGCTCAGGCCTTGCGGTCGGCAGGACAACAGCGGCTGTACTCGAGAACTACCAGCAGGCTGACGGAAGCGTCAGGATCCCTGAGGTACTCCAGAAGTACATGAACGGTGTCACTGAGATAACGAAGAAACACAACAGATAGTAAATATCCGCGGGTCGATGTCCGCGGCGGATGCGGCTGCAGATCCCGTGCGCGCGGGGTCCGCAGTCCGTTTCTTTATTACAGCAAAAATTACAGCAAAAGTTTTTACAGTAAAAATTTTTCGCGGCTCGTTTTTTACAAAGCGTTTTACTCATGGGCCGCGGTCAGGACAGGGACAGATAGCTCAAAAGGATGAAAAACAGGATCATAGGCCGTCTTGCTGCGATCTTCAACAGGATGACCATAACTATAACTTTGATATGCATCCAGATAGGGTATTTCGTCATCCTCGTGTACAGGCTGAACAACTGGTACGCGAAGTGGATCAGCGTAGGGATGAGTGTGCTCTCATTCATCGTGGTGCTCTATGTCATCTGGAAGGACATGGGGCCTGCGTACAAGCTCGGGTGGGTCATACTGATAGCGTTCCTGCCGCCGTTCGGCATGCTTTTGTACCTGGCTTTCGGCTTAAAGCGGCCGACGAGGTACATGCACCGGCGGATGACGGAGCAGGAGGCTAAGCATGAGGACGCGCTTGAGCAGGTCGAGGATCTGGATCTCATAAAGGACAGGCGGGCGCGGCGTACCGTGGAATACGTGAGGGATCACGGCAGGTACCCGGCGTGGTCGCATACGAAGACAAAGTTTTACCCGCTCTGCGACGACATGTTCCCGGATATGATGAAGGACATGGCTCAGGCGAAGCATTACATTTTCATGGAATACTTCATCATCAGCCAGTGCAGCATGTGGGACGAGATGTACGAGGTCATGAAGAAAAAGGCTGACGAGGGAGTCGACGTCAGGCTCATTTACGACGACTTCGGATGCATCAACAGGCTCCCGTCGAACTTCGTGAGGGACCTGAACGAACACGGTATCAGCGTCATAACGTTCAACCCGGTGCTGCCGATCTTCTCGGTGGTCTACGACAACAGGGACCACAGGAAGATCATGGTCGTAGACGGAAAAGTCGGATACACGGGCGGTTTCAACATTTCTGACGAATACATAAACAGGGTCGTAAGGTTCGGCCACTGGAAAGACACGGCTATAAGGCTCGAGGGCGAGGCTGTGTGGAACCTCACGGTAATGTTCCTCAACATGTGGAACTCATTCAAACCGTGGGACAAGAGCTACGAGCCGTACAAGCCGCACGTCTATCACCCGGAGCCGTTCGAGAGCGACGGTATCGTGCAGCCTTACTCCGATACGCCGCTCGACAACGAGGAACTCGGCCGTTCCGTATATCTCGACATCATAAACCAGGCGACGGATTACGTTTACATAACGACACCGTATTTCATCGTGGACAGCGAGATGGCCGTGGCGCTCGAACTCGCGGCGAAGCGTGGCGTAGATGTGAGGGTCGTCGTGCCGGGCATACCGGACAAGAAGATCGTATACGCGCTGACGCGTTCGTACGTAGAGCAGATCATGAAATCAGGCGTGAAGTTCTATACGTACACGCCGGGATTCATCCACGCGAAGGGATTCGTCTCAGACGACAGGATCGGCGTCGTGGGCACGGTAAACATGGACTACAGGAGTTTTTACCTCCACTTCGAATGCGGCGCTCTGCTTGTCGAAAACAGCTCTGTGATGGATATCAAGAAAGACTGCCTGGAGTTGTTCCAGCGCAGCCATCTCATGACAGACGAGGACAGGCGCAAGTACTTCATCGGATCGCTTTTCGGCGCAGTGCTCAGAGTGCTCAGCCCGCTGCTGTAGACGGGTGTTGATCTTAAAATTTATACAGGACAAAAAGCAGAAAAGATATGCAATACAAGTCGTTAACGGATTTTTTATCTGAATATGCCGAAAAAAGAGCAGTTTCGTTCCATATGCCTGGTCATAAGGACGGGGCTGCTTTTCGTCGTTTCCCGACGGCGGACGGGCAGGGGAGGAACGAAGCCGAACTTTTCCTCGGGAACGTCTTCAGGTACGACATAACGGAGATCCCCGGGGCGGACAACCTTCAGGAGCCGGAGACGGTGATAAGGGACATGGCGGAAAGGTATTCCGCGCTTTATGGCTCTGAAAAAACGTTCCTCCTCATAAACGGCAGCAGCTGCGGGCTCGCGGCCGCGATAGACACAGCCGTGCCGCCGGGCGGGACGATCATCATGGCGAGGAACTGCCACAAATCCATATATAACGAAGTGAGGCGCCGCAGGCTCAGGGTCGAATACGCATACCCGGAGGTTTCGTCTGATCTCGAGACGACAGAGGAAATAACGGCGGCAGAGATAAAAAGGTGCTTTGACGAAGCTCCTTCTGCATCGGCAGTCATACTGCCGAGCCCCGATTATTACGGCATGCTCAGCGATATAGGCGCGATAGCGGGCGAGGTCCACAGGCACGGGGCAGTGCTCATCGTCGATCAGGCGCACGGCGCTCATCTCAAGTTTTTCGACAGATACGCCCCTTTCACTGACGGCAGCGGCAGGCAGCGCTGCGCGGCCGCGGAGGATCTCGGCGCTGACATAGTCATAAACAGTACGCACAAGACGCTCGCATCGTTCACACAGACGGGGATAGCGAACGTGTGCTCTGACAGAGTGGACAGCGGAGCTTTTGAAGAGCACCTGCTCGCACATGAGAGCACGAGCCCTTCGTATCTCCTCATGACGTCTCTTTATCTTGACCTCAGGATACTCGAGGAGCACGCCGGGGAGGCCGTGAGATCATGGCGGAGCGACATAGATTTTTTCCGAGAAAAAGCGAAGGCCGTAAAGTCACTCAGGCTAAGGAGCGGGCAATATTTTGACGACACGAAGATACTTCTCGACATGTCCGCTGCCGGCTATGACGGCGCGGCGCTCGAGCGGGAGCTTGAAAAGAGGGACATCATACCGGAGCTTTCGGCAGGGGATATAGTGATGTGCATGACGGGCATAGGAAACGTCAGGAGTGATTACGAACGCCTTCTGGAGGCTTTGTCTGACATAGAGGAAAGCGCCGGAGGAACAGGCCTTGCCGCAGATGGATCAGGCGGTGCAGAAAGAAAAGCAGCTGCCGCGGCGTTTATGGAGAAAAGGTCAGGCGGTCCGGCCGTTATTCCTGAAGAAATCGGATCCTCGGAGAGCGTAAGCCTCGATGAAGCAGCAGGCAGGATATCTGCAGGCTCTATCGTACCTTATCCGCCGGGCATCCCTGTGATCTGCCCGGGAGAACTGATAAGCCGTGAAATGGCGGAATACATAAAAAATACCGCGGCGGGCGGCACGCAGGTTCTAGGCCTCACGCGCGACGGGAAAATAAAAGTAAGCATGTGATTTTTCACACGCCGGACACTGAAAATATCTGTTGACAGTATATAATTAGTCTATTATAAATAAATTTAAGAGTAAATTTTTGTGTGATTTGATATAAAGGGTGAAGAAAATGACTGAAAAATCGGATGATGTCAGGGAAAAAGAGGAAGCCGGGACGCCTGAAGGCGGGCTCACTCTCGAGAAATTCGAAGAAGCAGCCGAGGTCGTGAAGAAAGTCACGCTCCCGACGAACCTCATGTACAGTGAGTATTTCAGCGAGCAGTCAGGCGCGAAGGTATACCTCAAGCCTGAGAACATGCAGTACACTGGCGCATACAAGATCCGCGGCGCGTATTACAAGATAAGCACGCTGACGCAGGAAGAACGCGACAGGGGCCTCATCACGGCTTCAGCCGGGAACCACGCGCAGGGTGTGGCATACGCCGCGAAGAAGTTCGGCTGCAAGGCTGTCATCGTCATGCCTACAGTCACGCCTCTCATCAAGGTGAACAGGACGAGGAGCTACGGCGCCGAAGTCGTCCTCTACGGAGACGTCTACGACGATTCGTACGAGTACGCAAAGAAGCTCGCTAAAGAGAACGGCTACACGTTCGTACATCCTTTTAACGACCTTGACGTCGCTGCAGGCCAGGGCTCCATCGCCATGGAGATATTCAAGGAAATGCCGACAGTCGACTACATACTCGCGCCGGTAGGCGGAGGCGGCCTCATCACAGGCGTATCCACACTCGCGAAACTCCTGAATCCGAGGATAAAAGTCATAGGCGTAGAGCCGGCAAAGGCTGCCAGCATGACAGCGGCATTCAAAAAGGGCGAGCCGGTCGAACTCGACAGCGCTGACACCATCGCAGACGGCACAGCGGTAAAGAAAGTCGGCGACAAGGTCCTGCCTTACGCTATGAAGAACGTTGACAAAATGGTCCAGGTCGAGGATTATGAGCTCATCGGCGCTTTCCTCGATATGGTGGAGAACCACAAGATGATCGTTGAGAACTCCGGGCTTCTTTCCGTCGCTGCACTGCAGCACCTCGATCTCAGGGGCAAGAAGGTCGTCTGCATCCTCACCGGCGGCAACATGGACATAATCACGATGTCATCAGTCATCCAGCACGGCCTCATCCAGAGAGACAGGATATTCACGCTTTCAGTTCTTCTCCCTGACAAGCCGGGCGAACTCGTCCGCGTCGCGAAGTGCATCGCCGACAACAAGGGCAACGTCATCAGGCTCGAGCACAACCAGTTCGTAAATGTGAACAGGAACTCAAGCGTCGAGCTCAGGATAACGCTCGAGGCATACGGTACGGAACACAAGAAGAGGATCATGAAAGCGCTGAAGGACGAGGGCCTTGACCCGCGTGAAGTAGACGCAAAGCTTTATTAAGGAGCAGTAAATAATATTGGTAAACATAGTTATTAAAGCCGGGCTGGGATTTTTCAGTTTCATATATGCTTTGATGAGGCTTTTTCCGGTAAGGAAGAAGGTCGTTTTTCTCAGCAGGCAGAGCGACGAGCCATCCGATGACATTTCGATGCTCGACAGAGAGTTCAGGCGCAGAGGGTGGACGTCCGTCGTCATGTGCAGGAAGATAGGGAGCGGCCTCGGCGGAAAAGCGCGCTACATCCTGCATATGTTCAGGCAGTGCTACCAGATAGCCACGGCGAAGATACTCATCCTTGACTCGTACTGCATCCTGGCGAGCTGCCTGAAAAAAAGAAAAGACCTTCTGATAATCCAGATGTGGCATTCTGTCGGCACGATGAAAAAAGCCGGGCTCAGCATACTTGACCAGAAGGAGGGCACTTCCTCCTCGCTCGCAAAAGCCATGCACATGCACGAGAACTACGATTACGCGCTGTGCGCGGGCGAAGGCTACAGGTCCCACATGGCAATGCTTTTCGGCATGCCGGAGGACAGGGTGGAAATACTTCCGCTCCCGAGAGTGGAGCTCCTCAAGGATGAAAAATACGCAGAGGAGAAGGCGGCTTTTGTGAAAAAAGCCATCCCGGAGATCGCGAACGGAAAGATAAATGTCCTTTACGCTCCGACGTTCAGGAAAGACCCTGAGGAGGAAAAAGCCCATCAGAAGGCCATAGACGAACTCATTTCCGCGTTCGATTTCGATAAGTACAACCTCATAGTCTCGCTCCACCCGCTGTCGAAGATAGAGGTGAATGACAGCAGATGCATCGTGCCGCACGGACTTTCGTCGTTCGACATGATCTTCGTGAGCGACATCATGGTTAGCGACTATTCATGCGTTGTTTACGAAGCGGCCGTGAGGGACATACCTCTGTATTTTTACGCGTTCGATTACGACGAATACACGAAGGACAGAGGCTTTTACATAAACTACCTCGAGGAGATGCCGGGCCCTGTATGCAGGACGGCAGAAGAGCTCACGGGATCGCTGGAAAAGCCTTACGACATGGACAGGCTGATCTCTTTCCGCGACAGGTACATCTCGCCTGAAAGCCACGATGAGACGAAAGCTATAGTGGATTTCGCGGAGAGCCACGTGAAATGAAACAGGATGACTGGATATTCGAGTGCGATATGATATTGTGTTATAATATTAAAATATTGCACAAGGAGTCATTTGATGGATAAAGCTGAAAAAGCGGCGCCGGGATACCGGATCACGAAAATAGAATGGGAAAGGATATTCCTGCATATTACCGTCGAGACGCCGGCTGCCGGCCGGGAGGCTGACGCGGCGGAGACAGCGGACGGCCCGTCCTTCCTGCTTCGCAGAGCGGAAAAAGGGCTCGGCGGGAACGGGAACATCTCTTCCGACGGGCAGTATGCCGGCGATGTGCCTCTCAGGGCCGAGCGAAAAAGCAGGGGCGTATATCATATAATGATAAACACCACGGCGGCGTTCAGGAGGTCGTTCCTCGCGAACGGAGAATGGGTGCTCGCGGCTTCAGAAGCGGGCGAGCAGCACATATGCTCCATGTCATACGATGTGGCTTACGAGAAAGACGATCTTTCGCGCGTGTTCAGATACGGCGGCGGAAAGTACGCCTACACCGTGACATTCGAGGCGGCAGAGAGCCCTGACGGCGGGATATGCCCTGTCATAGTTTCCTGCTTCATGGAAGAGAACAGGAAATGGTATAAAAGGAGATATGTAAAAGAGGCGCCGAAAAGACGCAAGCCGGCAAGGGCAGCGTACTCCGCGGTCATAAAGCTCATAAGGCTGTGGTACCGCGCCGTTTACGCTCTGACGCCGAAAAACGGGAAGCGCGTCATGTTCCTCGCCGAGACGAAGCCGTATCTCACAGGCAACCTCCTGTACATACGCAGGCGGCTTTCCGAGAGAGGCCTTGACAGCAGGTTCGATATCACTGTCTCATGCCGTGAGGCAGTCGACGAGCATCAGAGCGTGCTCAGCTGGGTCAGGGTCGTGACGCAGCTCGCAAGGCAGGACTACGTGTTCGTGGATAACTACGTGCCTCTGCTCGGGTTCCTCGATCTCGGCAGGAAGACGAAGCTCATCCAGGTGTGGCATGCGGGCGACGGATTCAAGGCCGTCGGTTACTGCAGGTTCGGCAAGAAGGGATCGCCGTTCCCGTCAGGTTCGTGCCACAAGAAATACAACATAGCCATCACGCCTTCTTCGAAGCTCATAAAGGTGTTCGAAGAGGTATTCGGCATAGAGCGCGAGGCGTTCAGGCCATACGGAATGGCGAGGCTCGACGGTTTTCTCGATGAAAAGAAAATCAGTGACTTCAGGGAAAAATTCTACGGCGAGCATCCGGAACTCAGGGACAGGAAGATAATCCTTTTTGCGCCTACGTACAGAGGCACCGGGCAGAAGACTGCTTACTACCCGTATGAAAAGCTTGATCTTAAGAGGATCTATGATTTCTGCGGGGATGAATACGTCTTCATGTTCAAGATGCATCCTTTTATAAAAAAACTTCCTGAGATACCTGAAGGATTTCGCTCAAGGATCGTAGATCTATCATATTATCATGATATAAATGACCTTTACTATATTACAGACATACTGATCACGGACTATTCTTCGGATTTCTTCGACTTTGCGCTGCTGAAGAAGCCGATGCTCTTCTACACGTTCGACAGGCAGAACTACGAACTCATAAGAGGCGTACACAGGCCTGTCAGGGAAACTGCCCCGGGCAGGGTCTGCGACACGTTCGACGAGCTCATGGACGCGCTCGCTTCGGGCGATTACGGCTTTGACAGGACAGAGGCCTTCGCGGGGGACAATTTCAAGGAGTACGACGGCAAAGCGTCTGACAGGATCATAGACAATATCCTGCTCAGCTGAAGATATCCGGATTTTGGAGGGTAAAATGGAAAAACACATCGCAATAATTTTCGCCGGCGGCACAGGCGTAAGAATGGGAGCAGGTCTTCCGAAGCAGTTCATCGAAGTCTACGGCAAGCCTATCATCATCCATACGCTCGAGATATTCGACAACAGTGACGACATAGACAGCATCTACGTCGCATGCAAGGAAGGCTACATCAACAAGACGAAAAAGCTCCTCAGGAGGTATGACATCCAGAAGGTGAAAAAGATCGTCCCGGGAGGCGCTACCGGCCAGGATTCCATTTTCAACGCGCTCAGCGCCGCTGCGGAGGAGAACCCTGATGACTCGCTCGTGCTTATCCACGACGGCGTAAGACCTTGCATCGGACCGGGACTCATCAGGAAGAACATAGAGATGGCCCGGGAATACGGAAGTTCCGTGACATGCACCGCGATGTACGAGACGCCGATAGAGAGCGCCGGCGGTGTTCTGGTCGAAGACACGCCTGAAAGGAAGAACTTCTACACAGCTCAGGCTCCGCAGACATTCAGGCTCGGCGATGTCATGGCCGCTCATGAAAAAATAAGGAAGACAAACCCTTCATACGAAGGCATCATAGATACATGCACGCTCATGAAAAAGCTCGGAAAGGACGTCCATATCCTCTCGGGACCAAGGGGCAACATCAAGGTAACGACACCTGAGGACCTCTACATTTTCAAGGCAATGCTCGAGTTCAGGAACACGACGAACGTCTTCGGCCTTGACTCTGATGACTGACGCGGGAGCCGCGAGTGACGATAATGTCAGGAGTGTAAAAACAGTGCGCAAAAACGTGCGATTTGGTATTGAATCGCGGACGCTTTTATCATATATTATCCCTTGTACTTTTTATTCGTTCGGGAGGAAGACAGTTAATGAGAGACGAAGTATTAGAGATTCTGAGAAGTGTAAACGGCGAGATCGATTACGACAATGAAACAGCGCTTATCGATGATGACCTGCTCGATTCATTCGAGGTAGTTTCGATCGTAGGTGATATTTCAGATGTGTTCGACGTTACTGTAGAAGTAGAGGACATGACGCCGGAGAACTTCAATTCAGTAGATGCTATCTGCGAGCTCATCGAGAGACTGCAGGAAGAGCAGGCGTGATCTGACAAAGCCCGCTCCGCACAGGGCGGGGAATAGACTCTGAAATGATTGAAAAAGCAGGCATGGCCGGTGATCCCGGTCATGACCTGCTTTTTTCTTTTGTCATATGTCAATGAAGGAGCTTCTTCCCGCGGTGCGCTGCTCAGACGTTCATCTCAGGATGCTCGTTCGTGTACGCGCGGAGGAGCTTCCTGTTGAGCTTTCCGTTGAACGTGCGCGGGATCTCGGAAATGATCTGGATGAGCTTAGGCACCTTGTCGGCGTCGAGGCTCGACCTCAGATGTTTTTTGAATCCGGGCATGTCGAAAAGTATGTCGGCTGTCTCGAGTGAAATGTAGAGCTTCGGCTTCTGGCCCTGGATCTCGTCTTTTGCTGCGACGCAGCATGCGTCTTTTACGCCGGGGAACTTAACGGCTGCCTCTTCTATCTCGTCAGGCGCTATTTTTACACCGCCGCAGTTAATAACGTCGTCATCGCGGCCGAGGCAGTAGATATAGCCTTCATCGTCCTTGTAGCCGATGTCGTTCGTGTAGATAAAGCCGTTCTGCATGACGGAGTCGGTAAGGTCTTTGTTCCTGAAATACCCCTTCATGTTCTGAGCGCCCGCGGTGGCCATGAATCCGTTGATACCGCGGTTTGTCACGATCTCGTTCTTGTTCGGGTCGGCGAAGATGATCTTCGCGTTCCTGGCAGGTTTCCCGATGCAGTGTTCGCGCTCGGGACCGTTGTTGAAGTCGAGTATGCACGTGCATCCCGATTCGGTCGTGCCGTAGAAATTATACAGCCTTACGTCAGGGAGGAGACGGCAGAGGCGCATTTTATCGTCCTCAGGAAGCGGTGCGCTTCCGAGCTGGATGTAGTCGAGCTGGCTGTTGTAGTCTCCGATCCTGTCTCCCGAGAGCTTAAAGATGAGCGAGAGTATCGACGGAGCCATATCTATGGCCGTGGCATGGTATTTATCGAGCATGTCGTAAAAACGCTTTATCATCGTGACACCGTTGATGAACACGACGGAGCTGCCGTTCAGCAGGTTGCCGTACGTCCTGCGGAGGCCGTGGCTGTGCGACAGGGGCATAGGGATGAGTTCGACGTTGTCCGGCTTCATTTCGACGCCGTACATGACATTCTCAGCGAGCGCGATGTCGTTGGCGTGGGTGAGTTCTATCCCCTTTGACTTGCCCGTCGTGCCTGTTGAGTAAAGTATTTCCGAGGTCTGCCCGGGCTCCGGGAAATGGATCTCCGCATCGCCCGGAACTTCGTCCGCGTCAGCGAGAGTTTCCTTGATGCTGATGTTTTTGCCGAATGATCCGAAAGGCTTAGGGCCTATATAGATCGACGAATCGCAGTCTGAGCGGATCTCCTCGACCCTGTCGTCAGAAGCTCCTTTTTCCACAGGCACGTATACGGCGCCGACAGCGCTGACGGCCATCAGGGCTATGAGGTAGCGGACGTCCTGCGTGCATCTTATCATGACGTAGCTTCCCGGACCTGCACCGTTTTCTCTCAGTGTTCTGCTGAAGATCCTGATGCGGTCCCACATCTGTCCGTATGTGAGGCTGATTTTCGTGTCAGCCGCGCAAAGTTTTCCCGAATGGTCAGGGTCCTCAGCGTGTGATGCGATCGCCTCAAGTATGGAACCTGGTTTTTCGTTCATTTTGAATACTCCTTTTGATAATTTTTTCTGAAATTTTCCCGAAATTATATTTATTATAACAGTATGAATAATATTAAAAATGAAGATTTGATAGATTTTATAATGCAAATCTATCTTTTTATGTTAAAAATGGAAAAAGAATGTTTTTTATCACATAAACTTCACAGAAGAAAATTTTTATATGATAAAATTTTTCAGTAATTATGATTTTTGAAATATTAGGTGAAAAATGTCGTTTATTTCGTTAAATTTTCTTGTTTTCCTGCTTATCGTAGTGACGCTTTACTACGTCATGCCGAAAAAGTATCAGTGGGTCTTCCTTTTGGCGGCCAGCTATGCGTTTTACCTTTTTTCAGGGGTGAAACCGCTGATATTCATCGTCCTGACGACACTTACGACGTACGGCGGCGCGCGGTGGATGGAAAATGTAAAAGAGAAGTCTGAGAAAAAATCAGACGCAAAGAAAAAGAACAGGAAAATGCTCATCCTTATCGTCATTGCCAATTTCGGCATACTGGCGATGCTCAAGTATTACAACTTCTTCGCGAAGCAGATCGATGCGGCGTTCTCTCTGTTCAAATATGATGTAAGTATGCCTCTCGTAAACATCATGCTGCCGCTCGGGATCTCGTTCTACACATTCCAGGCGGTCGGGTACTGCATAGATGTTTACAGGAACAAGTACCACGCGGAGACGAACCTCCTGCGGTATGCGCTTTTCATATCGTTTTTCCCGCAGATAATACAGGGGCCTATCTCGAGATATGATGACCTCGGTAAACAGCTCAGGGAATATCACCGCTTCAGCTACAGGAACTTCACGTACGGCGCGCAGCTCATGCTGTGGGGATTCTTCAAGAAACTCGTCATAGCCGACAGGGCGGGAGTCCTCGTTTCGCAGGTATTCGGCGATCCGGGCTCGTATGACGGGCTCCAGACGTTCGCCGCCATGGCGGTGTACGCTGTGCAGATCTACGCTGATTTCGCAGGCGGCATCGATATCGCGAGAGGCGCAGCCGAGATTATGGGCATCGACCTCGTCGAGAACTTCAGGAGGCCGTACTTCGGAACATCGGTGGCCGAGTACTGGAGAAGATGGCATATGTCTCTCACGAACTGGATGAAAGACTATGTATTTTTCCCTATAACGCTGTCGAAGAGGTCCGCGAAGATCGGCCGCTGGGCCAGGAAAAACATGAAGGGCAGCGTGATAGGAAAGCAGCTGCCTACGTATTTCCCGACATTCGTGACATTCTTCCTCATAGGTATATGGCACGGAGCCGGCTGGGGATATATAGTCTACGGTCTTTACAACTCGACGATAATCGTAGTGTCAATGATGCTGACGCCGGTCTTCGACAAGATGAAGAGCTGGCTGCATATAAACGGGAAGTCGTTCGGCTGGAAGTGCTTCTGCATAGTCAGGACGTTCCTGATCATGATGTTCGGGAAGACGATAGTAAGGGCGTCGAGCGTCGGGACGGCTTTCGGCATGATGAAAAAATGCCTCGGAATGTTCGATTTCTCGGGCTTTGCGGGGAGAATGACGGCGATGGGCCTCTCGGGCAAAGGGCTCATAGTGCTCACGGCAGCATGTGCCGTATTCTTCATAGTAAGTGTGCTGCAGGAAAACGGGATAAAGGTCAGAGACGCGCTGGCGAGGAAGCCGCTCGTCCTCAGATGGGCGGTGTTCATCGTTCTGCTCACTGTTATCACCGTATTCGGTGTCTACGGCGAGGGTTACAGCGCAAGCACATTCGTATACAGGAATTTCTGACGTTATTTACATTACAGCCCCGGGCTGCTGATATAAGGTTTTAACATGGAAGCAAAAAACGAAGAAGTAAATATAAAAAAAGATGACGGGCTCACGTTCGGACATTTGATGAAAATCATCGTGTTCGTGCTCATCGCGGCGCTCATCATGGGATATCTGAATTCGGTATTCTGCCTGAGAGACGATAATGAAGCCGAGGGCGTGTTCGGGACATTCTACGATCTGTCTGATCAGGGTTGCAGACTTGACGGAGTGTATATAGGCTCGAGCGCGACATTCAGGTATTTCATCCCGACCGAGTGCTACAGGAAGCACGGCGCATGCATCTACAATCTCGCGACTGCGTCGCAGCCGTATTTCCTCTATAAGAACATCATAAAGGAAGCTGTGCGCGAGCAGCCTGACATGAAAGTTATAATACTTGAACTCAGGCCTTTTACATGGAACAAATGGACGAGCGGAGAAGGCTCGATAAGAAAAGTGACCGACAGCATGACGCCGTCGCTCAACTGGAAAAACACGGTCGATAACGCCATTTACTACGGCAATAAGCTCAACAAGGGGTCTTTCGAAGACAACAAGCTCTACTACTATCT
>JBJETC010000056.1:0-3777 GCA_051883115.1 Anaerovoracaceae bacterium | reverse complement strand
TTCATCAGGATGCTCCAGGCTTTCTGCAGGACAGTCGACGACAGCAGCGCAGGCAGGCTCGTCTGCATGTTCGCTACGGATCTTGGCGTTCAGGGCATGGCAGAGTCTGATTCTGTCATGGATCCTGTAACGGGGCTCATGGGCATGCGTCCGTTCCTTAACGTCATGAACGCGTACCGTAATGAGCACAACGCTTCCGGCGCCGCAGGGAACCTCGCTGTCCTCTACTACAATATCGTGAATTTCAGGCTCATAAACCTGAACTACGGCATGGCGATCGGGGATGATTTCCTGCGCAACATGGGAAGGATACTCCGCGACCTTTTCCCGGAATATGCCATCGCCCACTTTGACGCTGATCATTTTGTCGTGCTCTGCGATCAGGATGACGCTGAATCGCGCGCCGCGGAATCGAAGAGCAGGATAACATCCATAATTTCGAATTTCCCTATCGACATCCGTGTCGGCGCCTGCATATGGTACGACCCGATGCAGAAAGCAGAGAGCGTCTGCAACGAAGCGAAGCTCGCATGCGACAGCAGCAGAGCGGGACTTACGACGTGGTTCTGCTGGTATACGGAAGACATCGGAAAACGCCTTGCGATACAGGAATACGTGGTGTCGCATATAAACGAAGCCGTGGACAAAGGCTGGATCCAGGTTTATTATCAGCCGATCGTCCGTGTGATCTCCGGCCAGGTCTGCGGGTTCGAAGCCCTCGCTCGCTGGCTCGACCCTATTTACGGCATGCTTTCCCCTGAGGAATTCATAGGACCGCTTGAGGATGCGCACTGTGTGACGACGCTCGATCTTTACATGATAGACAGCGTCTGCCGCCACCACGAGGAGCTTTTCAAGGAAGGAAGACAGGTCGTCCCTGTTTCCGTCAACCTCTCGAGGCTCGACTTCGCGTCATGCGACATTTTCTCTGAGATTGAAAAGATACTTCAGAAATACAACGTGCCGAGGCATCTCCTGCATCTCGAGATCACGGAAAGTGTGCTCGCTTCTGATGAAGGGAATATAAAAAAGACACTCGACAAGTTCCGCAGCGTCGGCTACGAGATCATGATGGACGATTTCGGCAGCGCTTACTCTACGCTCAACATGCTGAAAGACTACAAGTTCGACGTGCTGAAGATAGATATGGCCTTCCTAAAGAAGGACACGAAGCGTTCCCGTTCCATCATTTCTTCCATAATATCTATGGATAAAAAGATAGTAAACGTAACGCTCGCCGAAGGTGTCGAGACAGAGGAGCAGTTCGAATTCCTCAAGGAGTCCGGCTGCGACACGGTTCAGGGATACTATTTCGGCAAACCGATGCCGCAGAACGAGAGCATTGCTTCCTGCCTGCAGCGCGGCATGGGCATAGAGACCGTGGAATGGAAGCCGTACTACGACGCGCTTTCACGTATAGATTTCACGACAGATGTTCCTATGGCGATATTCGAATTCAGCCACGGGAGGTTCCATCACCTCTTCATGAACGACAAGTTCAGCGATCTCACGAAACAGATGGGAAGCAAGAACAACGAGGAAACAGAATCTTTCCTTAACAGCAGGAACAACGCGTCGAGCCGCGAACTCCGCCTCATAGCCGAAAAAGCCATGAAATCGGGAAAATCCGGCACGTATTTCTTCGAATCAAGCACGATGGAAATGCAGCTCAGGTACAGAGTCATATCATCCCTGAACGAAAGGACGATGTTCCTGGTCGAGATGGCCAACGTCTCGAGGGAAAGAGAGTCCATGAAGGAAAGAGACTGGCTGCTGCAGAACATACGCTACCTGTATGATGAGCTCTTCATAATAAACCTCGACAGACAGACAGTCGTGTCAGTCATGGAGACAGGACCTGACGAGGACGAGACCCCGACAAGGTTCGCGAACGACTCAGAAGAAATGTACAAGTTCCTGCCTGACATTTTCCCGGCTGACCGCGACCGCTACAAGGCATATATAGACCCTGACACGATACTCGACAGAGTGAGGAACAGCAGATCGGGCATCATAGCAGGATGCTTCCGCACCGGCGAGGACCGCGGCAACTTTGCGTGGAAATCACACAGGATATTCCTCGTGCCGCACGAAAAAGACAGGATCCTCCTCTATGCCGTCCGCTCTATGGATATGTCATACGCCGAGCAGGATCTTGAAGAAGTAAGGAAAGACCCATACACACTGCTTACGGAAGACCCTAAAAACGGTGAGGAAGTCCTCTGGGAAGACCTCATAATGCAGTGCCCTATTCCAATGTTCTGGAAAGACAGCGACAGGAAGTTCCTCGGCGTGAGCCAGAGTTTCCTGAAGTATTACGGATATAAAGATGAGGAGCCTCTTCTCGGCAAGACGGATGAGGACATGCACTGGCATCCTGACAATGAGCCATACCGCCAGGATGAGCTCGACGTCATAAACAACGGCAACCGCCATACACTCGTACCGGGAAAATGCATCGCGAAAGGCGTCACTCACGACATCCTCGCGACGAAATGGCCCGTCTACCGCGACGGCGTGATCCAGGGACTCATGGGCTTCTTCCTCGACGAAAACATGGTCATGAGGATAACCGGCAAGAGAGTCGAAGCCTCCAACCTCGACCCTGTCACAGGTCTGGAGAACCTGCACGGCATCCTGAACGACTTCTCGCTGTACATGGAAGATTTTCGCAATCACGGCACACACTTCGCCGCGATACTCGTTACCATCCCTTCACTTTCAAGGGAGATCGAGACATACGGCACGAAGCACGGCAACGCGATCCTGAAGGCATGCGCTGACGAGATCGCCGACATAATCCATAACAGAGGCTCCGCTGCGAGATTCAGCGCCGATCAGTTCGCGATACTCAGCAAGTACCAGAACCCTGAGGAGATCGTAAGGTCCGCCGCCCGTATACGCACATCGCTTGAGAACATACATAATGTCGGCAGGGAAAAATGCACGGTCTTCACGAGGACACACATCCTTTACGCTGAGGACACACCTGAATTCGAAGACCAGCTTTTCCACTCGATCATGGAAGGAAAATACGCCGGCAGAAAAGACGTGCTCGTCCCGGATTTCGGCACACGCTCGAGCATGCTCAGATCATTCTTCGACGAGATGCCGCTTGGCGTATGCATCGTGAGAAGAGATACGAGGATAGACTACTGGAACAGCAAGGCTGAGGAGATCACAGGCTACAGCGCTGAAGACATGGTCGGCAACATCTGCGTTAACACGCCGCTCCTCGAGCTTCACGACAACGGCATGCCGATGTGCACTTCGAACTGCCCTCTCCAGCGCGTGATAAAGTCGAACGCGCCATATGTAAGGCACGCCTACATCATAACGAAGCAGGGAAAGCGCATACTCGTGAGAAGCACGTATTCCCCGCTCCGCGACAAGTCAGGACACCTTCATGAGATCGCATGGTTCATCGAACGCGAGACAGCGGCTGACTTCGGGGACACGATCATCCAGAGCATTTACGAGATGGCGACAAAAGACCCTGTCACTGGCCTTCCGGGGCGAAAATACCTTGAATCGTACCTGACAGGCAAGATCGAGGAATACCAGAGGACAGGAGCGATGTTCGCCGTTCTGTTCGCCGACATAGATGACTTCCACGCCTTCAACAACCTCTACGGCCACGACGTCGGAGACCGCATCCTGCGCGCTTTCGGGGAAGCACTGTCAAAGAACGTCCGCCGCACAGACTGCTGGGGCAGATGGGGCGGAGATGAATTCGTAGCCATTTTCGCCGTCAGAGACAAGGACGACATGGAAAAA
>JBJETC010000055.1:0-3895 GCA_051883115.1 Anaerovoracaceae bacterium | reverse complement strand
AGCGATAACGGTATAATATTAGCTGAATATGATTCAAATAATGTGCCTCCTGAAGAGGCTGCGGGGTTCGTCAGATACCGTGAGAGAAGATACGGCAAGACGGCGGTAGGACTTTACAGGCGCATGACCTCGGAAGATCAGGAGGATAAGGATGACTAAGGTTTTATACACGGGATCTTTTGATCCGCTCACGAGCGGACACCTGGACCTCATCAAGAGGTCAGCGGCCATGTTCGATCAGGTCGTAGCCGGTGTCATCGTGAACCCGAACAAAAAGTCGCTTTTCACAAGGGAAGAGCGCGTCGCGATGATAGAGGAGGAAGTGAAGGACCTCGATAACGTAGAGGTGACTTCGTTCAGCGGACTTCTCGCGGACTTCGTGAATGCGAACGGTTTCAGCGGCGTGATCAGAGGCCTCAGAGCGACATCGGACTTTGACTACGAGATACAGATGGCACAGATGAATGCCAGGCTTTTCAACAAAGGCGTCGAAACGATCTTTCTCATGACAGACCCTAAATATTCGTTCATAAGTTCCAGCATGATCAAGGAAGTCGTATCGCTCGGCGGGTGTGTCAAAGGCCTCGTGCCGGACGGTGTATTGAAGAAAATCATCGAGAAATACGATACAAAATGATCTTTGATCATATTTACAGCAGCAGCGCTGCTTTTTTACAGGAGGAATAAATGACAGTTCTTGATCTGCTTGATGAACTTGAAGATATTATCAATACAGCGCCAAATGTGCCTTTTTCCGGAAAAGTCATGGTCGAGGCGGGCGATATACTCGAGATCGTCTCTGACATAAGAGAGTCGCTGCCTGACGACGTAAAGCAGGCGAGATGGCTGAAGTCGGAGAAGGACAGGATCCTGGACGATGCGAAAAAGGAATACGAGAAGATCATCGTCGAGGCGAAGAAACAGGCTGATTTCCTTGTTGATAACAACGACATAACGCTCAAGGCGCAGAAGCGTTCGGACGCCATAAACGATGCGGCCGACGAATATTCCCGCCAGATGAAGATGCGTACGTACGATTACCTCGACAAGCAGCTTTACGACATGCAGGAAAAAATGGATCAGCTCAACGTGACGTACCTCACGAACATGTTCAATTACATAGAGAAGAGCTTCCAGGACATGTCAGATGAGCTGCAGAGGAACAGGGACCAGCTCAAGGAGCTGGCGAGCAGGACGAAGAACGGCGAGGAATGGCTGTATAACGGGCCGGACGGCGAACCTGAGATAGACGGGGACGACCGCTGATTCCGGGACGCCCGGGGGATTTACGGCCGGAAGGAGAAATTTTGAAAGCATTCGGAGTGATCGGAGAATTCGATCCTTTTCACGAAGGTCACAGATATCTGCTTGAGAAGACGCGCGAAGAGACAGGTCTCGACCTGTGCGTTTCGGTGATGAGCGGAGATTTTACGGAGCGCGGTCTTCCGGCTTCGGAGGATAAATGGATAAGGAGCCGCAGGGCTGTAGAGAACGGTGTGGATCTCGTACTTGAGATACCAGCCGTTTTTGTATTGTCCGGGGCCGGGAATTTCGCGAGGGCTGGCGCAGGCATCCTTGAGGGGATCGGCTGTGTCGATACGATAGCATTCGGCACGGAGTCGGGCGATATGTCGGAGCTGAAGGAAGCGGCCGGCATACTGAAGGCGTGTGAGGCTGACGGAGCGGAGACGGGAAGCGGATCTGACCTCGGCAGGCTCATAACGGAAGGCGTGAAGCAGGGCATGAATTACCCCCTCGCAAGGATGAACGCCGTGAAGCAGCTTTATCCCGACTTTGACACGACGCTCCTCGAACTCCCGAACAACATCCTCGCGCTGGAATACCTGAACTTCATCGAAAAAGCAAAGCCTTTTACCATAAAGCGCGTGGGCGCTGGCCATACGGAGACAGCGACGGCTCTGAGGAAAAAGATACGCTCGGAGAAGCCTGAATACTATGACCGCATGGACAGGAACTATTTCAGCCTGTTAGAAGCGCAGTTGATAAGGACGCCGGCGGAAGAGGCTGAGCGCATATATGCTTCGGGCGGCGGCCTGGCATACAGGGCGAAACAGGAAGCGCGCGGCTGCACTGATCTCGAAGGGCTCATCGACAGCATAAAATCGAAAGCATATACGAGGACAAGGGTGCAGAGGTATCTCGCCGAACTCCTGCTCGATATAGAGAAAAGCACAGTTGACGGAGCCGCGCTTTACGGGCGCGTCCTCGCTTTTAACGAAAGGGGAGCGAAGCTCCTCAAATACATAAGGAAAAATGAGCTCGCGGCGATACCTGTCATAACGAACATAAACAGATACAGGGCGTCGGCCGGGGCTGACCCTGCAGTCGTTTCAACGCTCGGAAAAGATATAGAAGCGTCTGATTTTTACAATATCATCACCGAACGCGATTTGTATCTTGAGTCAGATTATGTTAAAATACCCGATATAAGCGTTTAATAAAGTAAAGTTAACGTTGTTAATACGAAGGAGATAAAGAATGATTGTACTCGTAATCAACTGCGGTAGTTCTTCTATCAAGTATCAGCTCCTGAACATGGATAATGAAGAGCTGATCGCCAAAGGACTGGTAGAGAGAATCGGTATCGAAGGTTCTGTGATCACTCACACGACTATGGGCAAGGACAAGGTCGTAAAGAAAGTTGAGATGAAGGACCACAACGACGGAATCAAGCAGGTCATGGCTGCTCTTACAGATCCTGACACAGGCGCTGTAAAGTCTCTTGACGAGATCGATGCCATCGGCCACAGAGTCGTACATGGAGGAGAAAAATACAACAAGTCAGTTATCGTTGACGAGCACGTGCTCAAGGACCTCGAGGACTGCGTATCCCTCGCTCCGCTCCACAACCCACCTAACATCGCGGGTATCAAGGCATGCATGGAACTCATGCCGGACGCTCCGGAAGTAGTAGCTTTCGATACAGCGTTCCATCAGACAATGAAGCCTGAATCATATCTCTACGCTATCCCATATGAGTACTATCAGAAATACGGCATCAGAAGATACGGATTCCACGGACTTTCACACATGTTCATGGCTCAGAAGGCTTCAAAGATCCTCAACGTAGATGTTGACGACCTCAAGCTCATCACATGCCACCTCGGAAACGGAGCTTCCGTAACAGCTATCAAGCACGGCAGGAGCTTTGATACATCAATGGGCTACACACCGCTCGAAGGACTCGTTATGGGTACGAGATGCGGAGACATCGACCCTGCTGTCATCGAAGCTATCGCTCAGAAAGAGAACAAGTCTCTCGACGACGTACTCAGCATCCTGGACAAGCAGTCAGGTGTACTCGGAGTTTCAGGAGTTTCAAGTGACTTCAGAGACCTCGAAGCTGCAATGAAGGAAGGCAACGAGAGAGCTGAGATGGCTGTCAAGCTCTTCGCCCGCAAGGTAAGACATTACATCGGCGCATACATCGCTGAGATGGACGGCGCTGACGCTATCGTATTCACCGGCGGTATCGGTGAGAACGACAAGTACATGAGAGAGCTCATCTGCAAGAACATGGGCAACCTCGGCATCAAGCTCGACCCTGTCAAGAACGATTCAAAGGAACAGGACATCATCCTTTCTACAGACGATTCAAAGATCAAGGTCATCAAGCTCGCTACAAACGAGGAGCTCGTTATCGCAAGAGATACGAAGAGACTCGTAGAGACGCTGAATGCAAGACAGTAAGGCTTTACCTTACGCGGAGACAGCATCAAAAATATAGGGTGAAAATTAGGAAACGGATTTTTATTGACAAGATATTTGTAAAAGTATATAATATCAAGGCTGATAAAAATTTATGAACTGATTTCACCTGAAGGAGGTGTGAGTAATGGCTGTACCTAAGAGAAGAACATCAAAGGCTAAGAGA
>JBJETC010000054.1:0-3911 GCA_051883115.1 Anaerovoracaceae bacterium | reverse complement strand
GTCAACATAGTCTGTGCCGAGCCTCTCAAGCGTCTTGTCGACAGCGTCAGCATTCTCGTATACTGTAGGCCACAGCTTGCTTACGAGGAAAACTTCTTCTCTTGGCACACCGCTCTTTTTTATGCCGCGTCCGACGCCTTTTTCGTTGAGATAGGCGTTCGCTGTGTCAACGAGCCTCACGCCGTCATTGAGAGCGCTTTCAACGGAAGCCTCCGCTTCATCCGGTGAAAACTGAAAAACTCCGATCCCCGCCATCGGGATCCTGTTCCCGTTGCTCATCGTGAAATATTCCATGTCTGCCATTTTCCCTTTCTCCCTTCTGATTTTCATGCGTCCGGCAGTCCTCAGATCGCCTTTTCGCTGTAATCACTTTCTATATTTACTATGTTTGTATTTTTTACCTTTTTATCATTTGCTTCCGCCGGCCAGGCCGAATTTTCATTAGCGGCAATAAGATCGGCGAGAGACACGAACTCGTTCCTGTACCTGGCGTCCGGGTTCTTCTCCTCACAGCCCAGCACAGGCCTCGCCTTGATCGCCGCGAACGGGCAGACGTGAAGGCACGCCATGCACGCCTGACAGCCCCTGCCGTTTCTTACTGCCCTGTGGTTTTCGACAGCGATGCAGCCCGCGGGGCAGACCTTCGCGCAGAGGCCGCACCCCATGCAGCTGTCTGTGAAGTCGAAGTCCGCCCAGACTGTCGCGGGCCTTCCGCCGACACGCTCAACATAGCTCTCGTGCGCGGCCCTGTCCTCATCAGTCACGGTCTCGATGTATCTCCTCCGCTCCCTGATGTCAGCCCTGATGGAATCGAGCTGACCGGAGACGTTCTTGTCCATCTTCTTCTGCTTTTCCATGTCGAACCCGAGGACGAAATTATCGACCATGAGGAGCGTCCTTATGAGGTCCGGCTCCACGCCCGCGCTCCGGCATACATCGGCCGCAAGCTCTGCGGCGTTCGCGTGCCTGTTCCCGTACGTCAGGACGATGTAAAAATATCCGGTTCTGAATTCAGACGTCTCGATGAAGCGCCTGACCATTTCAGGCATCTCGTGCCCGTATACCGGCGCCGCGATCCCTATGGAGTCCGCCCTGTAGCATCTGCTTTTTTTCTTAAGTTCCTGCGGTATGCTGACAGGGCTGCACCCGTCATCCGCGCCGGCAAGCTCTCGTGCCGCGTACAGGCTGTTGCCCGTACCTGTAAAGTAGAAAATCATTTTCCCCTCCGGTCAGTTTTTTCTCCTGGTCTTTCCCGGCGCGATCAGTCATCGACTATGATGCTGTCGACCCAGTTCTCGACTTCGTCATCGTCCGGACGCTCATCAAAGCGCTGACCGTCCTGCCAGTCGCCTGTTCCCGCCATCTTCGCGAGTTTGCTGCCGCTGTCTCCTATACCCGACGATGCTGATGTGCAGAACGGGATGACTGTCTTGCCGGAGAAATCATTTTTCCTGACGAAGTTGTTGATCGGCCATGCCGCGTCGCCCCACCAGATAGGATATCCGATGAACACTGTGTCGTACTGATCCCAGTTCGGTACTTTCGTCGTCTTAAGCTCAATGTCCTGGAGCTTCTCGTTCTCGTGCTCCTTCATGACACGGCTGCTGTCATCTGTCCAGTCGAGATCAGCACTCGTATACGCATCCTTCGGCTCTATCTCGAAGAGGTACGCATCGGCTTCGTCCGCTATCTCTCTCGCCACTCTTTCTGTATTCCCGCTCGCTGAGAAATATACGACGAGGACCCTGCCTGTGTTATTTCCCGAAGAGCTGCTGTTCGAGCTGCTTGAACTGCTTGGGCTGTTTCCGCTGCTGCTGTTGTTTCCGTTTGAACCGCATGCTGTGAGCATGAGGAGCGCTGCCATGAGCACTGCTATGACTGCTGCAAATTTTCTTCTGTTCATGATCTTACCTCCATGACACATGTTCACTTTTTACTTTACGAAATCTTATTTATTTTTATCCCCTTTTGTAATTCAAATATTAGCAGGAGATCCGGCATATGTACAATATTAAAAGAGAATACATGATTTCATTTTATGAAATGTGAAAAGATCATGCCGGCGAAATAAAAAACAGGCGGGGGAAAGATCCCTCCGCCTGTTATCAGCATGTCTCAAAGCCTCTGCGCTTACGCCCCGGCTTTTTCTCATTAAATATACTCGAGCGCCTGATCGAGGTCTTCTATTATATCGTCAACGTTTTCGATCCCGACCGAAAGACGTACGAGATCAGGTCCCACACCGCTCGCGATGAGCTCCTCGTCAGAGAGCTGCTGGTGCGTCGAGTTCGCCGGATGCAGTATGCATGTATGAGCGTCAGCAACGTGTGTCGCGATGATCGCGATCTTAAGGTGCTTCATGAATTCCTCTGCGGCTTTTCTTCCGCCCTTGAGCCCGAACGAAATAACGCCGCACGTGCCGTTCGGCATGTATTTTTTCGCAGTCTCGTAATATCTGCTGCTCTTTAGGCCCGGGTAATTCACCCATGCGACCTTGTCGTGCGCCTCAAGATGCTCGGCGACTTTCTGCGCGTTGCTGCAGTGACGCTCCATGCGCACCGCGAGCGACTCGAGGCCGAGGTTGAGGTAATACGCGTTCTGCGGCGACTGGATCGATCCGAAATCGCGCATGAGCTGGGCGGTCGCCTTCGTTATGAACGCGCCCTCCCTGCCGAATTTTTCCGCGTATGTGATGCCGTGATACGATTCGTCAGGCGTGCAGAGGCCCGGGAACTTCTCGGCATGAGCCATCCAGTCGAATTTCCCGCTGTCGACTATGGCTCCACCGACAGTCGCGTCGTGGCCGTCCATGTACTTTGTCGTGGAATGAGTAACGATGTCCGCTCCCCATTCAAAAGGCCTGCAGTTGATAGGCGTAGCGAACGTGTTGTCGACGATAAGAGGCACACCGTGAGCGTGAGCGGCTTTCGCGAATTTCTCTATATCGAGCACTGTGAGCGCCGGGTTGGCGATCGTCTCGCCGAACACAGCCTTCGTGTTAGGCTTGAACACCGCATCGAGCTCTTCCTCAGTGCAGTCAGGATCGACGAACGTGAAGTCCACGCCCATCTTGCGCATCGTGACGTTGAAGAGGTTGTATGTCCCGCCGTAGATCATCGATGATGCAACGACGTGATCACCCTCCGTCGCTATATTGAATATAGAGAAAAAGTTAGCTGCCTGGCCGGAGCTCGTGAGCATGGCTGCCGTACCGCCTTCGAGCGCGCAGATCTTCGCGGCGACCATGTCGTTCGTCGGGTTCTGCAGCCTCGAGTAAAAATACCCTTCTGACTCGAGCGCGAACAGCTTTCCCATCTCCTCACTCGAATCGTATTTGAACGTTGTGCTCTGAACAATTGGAATCATGCGGGGTTCGCCGTTTTTCGGCGTGTATCCCGCCTGTATGCATTTTGTTTCCTGCTTCATATTTTCCCCTTTCGTTTCTGTAAGCGTTAACAATATTATAGATGAAAAAAGGAGCTGTGCGAAATGATTTTTCTGTGACATGGTTTTTTCTCCAGACAGGGTCATGCCGAAAAGAAAATCATGAGATATATAAAAATTTTTTCAAAAAAAATGAACCTCCCTCAAGTCCACCCCGTCTATATATCAGAAAGGGAAAAAAGAAAGCCCTACCCGGCTGTTCACCCTTTGCTGATCTTACATCCACATTAAAAGGAGGTTCCGAAATGAAGAATAACAAACTCAGAAAAGCAGCAGCACTCCTGCTCATGACAACAGTCCTGACAGGCGCCGCAGCCGTCCCGGCATCAGCCGCGGAGAACAACAGCCACTTCGACAGCGAAACAGGCGGCGAGATCTATGATCTCGGGTACTCGATATCAGACCCGGAAGAGAGGATCGAATATCTTAAGGGTAAAAAAGAAGAAGCTAATGAAGCTATAAATGAG
>JBJETC010000053.1:0-3943 GCA_051883115.1 Anaerovoracaceae bacterium | reverse complement strand
CGACATCGACATGACACTCGAGAGAGCTTTTGTCTATTCGAGGATGAAACTCGACGAGGACAACACTTCATCGAAGCAGCAGGCCATGTACAACAAGGCCATCGCAGCCGCATCAAAGGCTTCGGCGCTCACGAGCTTTGCAACACCTGAGATAAAGGACATCCCTGAAGAAACGCTGCTCTCATACATAGATTCATGCAGCGATCTCAGGATCTACGAGCATGCTCTCAAGGATCTCCTCAGAGGCAAGACGCACGTCCTCTCAGAAAAGGAAGAAGCCCTGCTCTCACAGCTCGGCGAGGTCCTCGGCTCATCCGGGACGATTTTCAGCATGATAGACGACGCCGACATGAAATTCGGCACCGTCACAGATGAAAACGGCGAGAAGATCGAGCTCACGCACGGTAATTACATAACGCTCATGAGATCTCATGACAGAGATGTCAGGAAAGACGCGTTCCAGCACACATACGAGGCGTATAAGCGCCAGATAAACACGATCGCAGCAAATTACTCAACAAGTGTAAAGACAGACTGCATCTCAGCCAGGATCCGTCATTACGACTCCGCAAGGAGCGCCGCCATGTTCGGAGGGAACATCCCCGAGACAGTGTATGACAACCTCGTGGAACAGGTGAACGGCAGCCTCCCTGTCCTCCACGACTACATCGCGGCGAGGAAACGCATCCTCGGATACGATGAACTCAAGATGTACGACGTCTATGTACCTCTCGTAAAAGTGCCTAAGAGAGATATCCCTTTTGAAAAAGCGATCGAGATGGCAAACGAAGGCCTCGCCGTCCTCGGCTCTGAATACCTCGACCAGTTCAACCAGGGCGTAAAGGACCGCTGGATCGACATATATGAAAACGAAGGCAAGACGAGCGGCGCGTACAGCTTCGGCTCCTACGACAGCATGCCGTACGTACTCATGAACTACGACAACACTATAGAAGATCTCTTCACCGTAGTACATGAAATGGGACACTCAATGAACTCATGGTACACGAGAAAGACCCAGCCTTTCATCTACGGCGACCACTCCATTTTCACTGCGGAAGTCGCTTCTACGGTAAACGAGACGCTGATGATGAGGTACCTCCTCGAACACGAGGAAGATCCGGAGATGAAGAAATACATCCTGAACATGTACATCGAAGCATTCAGGACGACACTTTTCCGTCAGACGATGTTCGCTGAATTCGAGGACCTCACCCACAAATACGTAGAATCAGGCGAGAGCCTCACGGCAGAATGGATGAACGAACAGTATGACGCTCTTAACACGAAATACTTCGGGAGCGCCCTGACCCACGACGACTACATCCAGTACGAATGGGCACGCATCCCTCACTTCTACAACGCGTTCTACGTCTACCAGTACGCGACCGGATACTCTGCGGCAAACGCCATAGCAGACAGGCTCCTCAACGAAGGCGAGCCTGCCCGCCGCGATTACATAGAGTTCCTGAAATGCGGAACGAACGACTACCCTGTGGAACTCCTCAAGATAGCCGGAGTCGACATGTCCACACCGGAACCTGTCGCGAACGCCATGAAAATGTTCAAATCACTTGTTGACCAGTTCAGTAAAATGGTAAAATAGCTGGGTATCAAGACTGTCAGCGGGGCCGGTCTTCCGGCCCCATTTTGTTAAAAGGAAAAAACAATGGGAAAGAAGATCTCTATCCTTACTAATGAAACAATAGCGTCGAAGCGTGCCGAGAAGGAAGTCATCAAAGCCTTCAAAAAAGCAGGCTATGATCCTCACGACGGCTTTGACGGATCAGCTGAGCTCATAGTCTGCATAGGCGGAGATGGCGTCCTTCTCAGACTCATACACGATCACGATTTTCCCGAGATCCCCGTCGTCGGCGTCAACACCGGCCACCTCGGCTTTTTCCAGGAAGTCGCGCCCGATGACGTCAGAGATTTCATAGAAAATTACGCCGCCGGCAGCTATTCCATCCAGACGATGAACGGCGTCGACATAGACATCAGATCCCGCAGCGGCCGCCACCGCGTCACAGGACTCAACGAAATGGTCATCCGCGGCAAGACAGGCTGCGTCGTCCACATGGACATGTCCATCGGCTCGACGCTCATTGAGAGGTTCGTCGGCGACGGACTGCTCGTAGCCACACCGGCCGGAAGTACGGCTTACAACTATTCGCTCGGCGGCAGCATCGTAGACCCGCGCCTTTCGCTCCTCGAGGTCACACCTATAGCCCCGATGAACACGTCGGCCTACAGGTCGTTCACATCGAGCATAGTCCTCCCTGCAGGCATCCCGATCGGCCTCGTGCCGGATCAGTCTGTCAGCGGCGACATACAGATAGAATACGATGGTTTTTTCCAGAGATATAAAGACGTCGAAAAAATGACGGTGAGCCTTTCCGATAAAAAACTCAGGCTCGTCAGACTCGATTCATATGATTTCTGGACAAAAGTAAAGGAAAAATATCTTTCATGAATGAAAAAACCGAAAAAAGTGAAAATAACGGACTGGCATCGCATCCGCGTGAGTTCTCGTTCACAGTCGACCCGGAGGACGAAGGCCTCGGCATCAGAAAAATAATGAGACGCCATCTCGACCTTTCATCCCGCCTCATGCCGAAAATGAACGCCCAGAAACTCGTCTGGCTCAACGGCCGCAAATACCGCGGCATCATGAAGATCCATGCCGGCGACACCGTGAGCATCAGGCTCCCCGAGGAACACAGCCACTTCCCTATGGAAGACATCCCCGTGATTCCGGTATACGAGGACGAAGACGTCCTTGTTATCAACAAGCCAGCCGGCTACACTGTCCACCCGACAAAAGGCCATCCCGATCATACGATGGCTAACGGCATCATGAAGTACATGCACGACCGCGGCGAATCCTACAAGATCCATTTCGTGAACCGCCTTGACATGGACACGTCCGGGCTCCTTATCGTCGGGAAAAATTCCCACTCTCAGGACAAAATGACCCGCGCCATCCAGAGCGGCGGCATAAAAAAGCAGTACATCGCCATAGTTAACGGCGTCATAGATGAAGACGAATTTTCGATAGATCTCCCCATAGGCGGACCTGTCGATGACACCCCCGTCAGAAGCGTCAAAACCGACGGCACAGGCAAGGAATGTCTCACAGAGGTAAAAGTCCTCAGGCGCTTCCGTGACTTCACCGAGGTCGAGCTCACGCTCAAGACCGGCCGCACCCACCAGATCCGCGTCCACATGTCGCACATCGGCCACCCTCTGACAGGCGACCCCCTGTACGGCGGCGGCCACGAAGACCTGATCAGCCGCCAGGCCCTTCACGCATACAGGCTCGAGTTCGCCCACCCCGTGACCGGCGAACTCATCCGCGTCGAAGCCCCCCTCCCCGATGACATGCAGTCACTCATCGAGAAAATAAGCGGCTGACATCCGGCATAAACATGCAGCAAAACAAAAGCTGGCGGTACCTGCCGCCAGCTTTTTCCATATCCTTAACACCATTCTCTGTCTCTTATTGATGATAAAAGACATGCATCGTGTTATCCCCTGCTGAGATCCAGCCGCCACCCAAAAGGATAACACACATGTCTCAGATAGCATTTTACAATGAATTATCCCTCAAAAAACGGAAAATTTACGGAAAATCTGCAGCTATTGATCCAGATTTACCCGGCAAAACACGCGAGCATGCTCGCAAATTAAGAATACAAAAAAGCCCCGAGACGGATCACATGCCTCAGAGCAAAAAAGCTCCGAGACGGATCACATGCCTCAGAGCTTGATATATGCGCGAAGAGGGACTTGAACCCCCACGGTCTCCCACTAGAACCTAAATCTAGCGCGTCTGCCAGTTCCGCCATTCGCGCAAAAAATATTCTATTCTTAACAACTAACGCGAATGTTTCCTACTAAAACGCGCAAGCGCGGATGCGCATTTTCTCCAGGCTATGCCTGG
>JBJETC010000052.1:0-3954 GCA_051883115.1 Anaerovoracaceae bacterium | reverse complement strand
ATGTATATAAGCCGATGAGAGGCTATAATTTGATGCAGGCTATAGCACGTGTAAACCGTGTTTTCCAGGACAAGGAAGGTGGATTGATCGTTGACTATGTAGGCATTGCCACCGCCCTGAAGCAAGCAATGAATGATTATACTGCTCGTGACAGGAAGAATTACGGGGATACTGACGTAGCTAAGGTCGCATATCCGAAGTTCCTGGAGAAGCTGTCTATATGCAGAGATCTATTCTACGGTTATGATTATTCTGCTTTTTTACACGGAACTAATCTAGCTCGATCCAAGGCTATAAGCGGTGCTGTAAACTTTATTGTTGCAGTCGGAAAAGAAGATGACAGAGATAAATATCTTAAAGAGTCACTAATGCTCAAGCAGGCACTTTCACTTTGTTCATCGATAGCAAAAGAAGATGAACGAATAGAAGCTGCTTTCTTTGAATCAGTTCGTGTGCTCGTAAACCGTCTTATTAATCAGGGCGATGGAAGAAAAATTTCTCTTCCGGAAATGAATGAACGGATCAATAATTTGCTTAAGGCCAGCATTCACAGTGAAGGAGTGATTGATCTTTTCAAAGATGTCAAAGGAGAATTTTCTCTGTTCGATCCGGAATTTCTTAAAGAAATCGCAAATATGAAGGAAAAAAATATTGCGGTTGAAATTTTGAAAAAACTTATTGCCGAGCAGGTTGTCGTGTATAAGCGGACTAATGTTGTTAAATCCGAGAAGTTCAGTAAAATCATGCATGAGGCTATGAACCGCTATCTTAACGGTATGTTAACTAATGAGCAGGTAATTCAGGAACTTCTGAATCTGGCGAAACAAATCAAGGCGGCTCAGGAAGAAGGGAAAAAACTTGGTCTCACAGCTGATGAACTTGCATTCTATGATGCGTTAACAAAGCCGCAGGCTATCAAGGATTTCTACGAAAATGATGAACTAATAGCAATAACAAAGGAACTGGCCGACACGCTCAGAAAGAACCGTACGATTGATTGGCAGAAACGTGATTCTGCGAGAGCGAGAATGCGCATGCTTATAAAACGCCTGCTGAAACGCCATCGTTATCCACCAGAAGGTATGGATTATGCTGTTCAGACAGTTATGACACAATGTGAACTCTGGCCAGACAGCAATGACATGGAAGGTAATGTCTATGAATATCCTGACTGGGCTAAGCCAGATGTAAATGATACCATATCCAAAGTTGCTGATCATAGAACGAATTATGAGAATAAAGACAATGCCTGAACAAGGGCATATACTCTCTGTTCCGTGTATCCATCATAGCAGGCCATGCTATCAAACAGAGTTGCCTGGGCAAGAACATATTTGAACCAGAAGGTTAGATGACTGAAATCGAATAAATATGGTGCATCGTTCTTTTCGCAGCGTTGATATCCGGGGCTGCGGCCGCTGCAGTAAAGCATTTACGGCCATGAGAGCGGGAAAATCCAGAGCGGGGGTGACCGAACGGTACCTCCGCTTTTTATTCGTCTCGATTTCCTTTACCATTGAACTTTTTCTCTTTTATTGTGTCATAATGGTTCAAACGATTAAACGAAGGAGACTAATATGGCATCTGCGCATAAAGACGAGATCCGGCAGCTCGCCGGAGAAATACAGGATACACGCGGCATTTTGACGGCGCTCGGCGACGAAGTCCGCCAGCACATCATCATCGTGATGATGCAGAGCGGGAACTGCAGCGGCCTCAGAGTGAACGAGATCGCTGAGAGGACTTCCCTTTCCAGGCCGGCAGTGTCGCATCACCTGCAGATCCTGAAAAACGCGGGCATCCTGAAAATGCGCCGCGAAGGGACAAAGAACTTTTACTACTTTGACGAGAACGCTGAGGCGATAAGGCGCCTGATCTCGATGCTCAGCCACGCCGAGGAGATCATGAGCGCCCTGCCGGACAGGAGCGGCGATGATTAGGGTACACGTACTGCCGTGCGGAGGCACTATCGTCGACGAAGCCCTGCCTTTTTCGGACAAATCAAGGGATCCGCTTGCCTTCACGGGGATATTCCGCGGGAAAAAGCATAAAAGGTGCGTGCCTGTCAAGGCGTATCTGATCGAGCACCCGAAGGGGCTGATCCTCGTCGATACAGGCTGGGACGACGCCATAAGGAAAAATGCGAGAGCATACGAAGGTTTTTTCAACTACTTCGCTTCACCCGGCTTCCTGCCGGAAGGCGAAGGCATCATAGACCAGCTCGCCGGACTCGGGTACAGGACCCGGGACCTCGATTGCTGCCTGCTGACGCATCTTGACATCGACCACGCCGGAGGCATCGGAGAAGTCAGGGACGCCGGCCATATCATGTGCAGCGCCGCGGAATGGAAAGCCGCGAATAAAAGCAGCCCGAGATATCTCCGGAGGCTGTGGAAAAACGTCAGAGTCGAGACATTCCCGGACAGACCCTTCGACGTTTTCAGGGACGGAACCGTCGTCGCCTTCCCTATGCACGGCCATTCAGCCGGAATGACGGCCATCAGGGTCGGTTCGGACGATCATTACATCATCATCGCGGGCGATGCCGGTTATGGCAGAGCGTCGTGGGAGCGCCAGGTGCTCCCGGGCGTCGAGTGGAACAGGAAAGAGACAGCAAAGTCGCTTAGGAAACTCCGCAGTTTTGCGCTCGATCCGCACTGCGAGGCGGTCCTCATGACGCACGACACGGAAAAGACTAAAAGCGTATTTGAGTTATAAAAGGGGGATATGAAAATGGACATTAGAGAAACAGAGGGGGATATGAAAATGGATGTAATAGAGGCAATGGAAAAAAGGCATTCGGTCAGGCAGTTTTCGGACATGCCGCTCGACGGCGGCGCCGTGCTCGAGCTCAGAAAGATGACAGAAGCGATAAATCGCGAGAGCGGGCTCCACATCCAGCTCATCACAGACGAGCCCGAAGCTTTTCAGGCACAGAAGCCGAGCTACGGGAATTTCAAGGGCTGCAGGAATTATTTCGCACTAGTCGGGCCTAAGGGGAAAGACGAGGAGATCGGATATTACGGCGAGCAGCTCGTGCTCAGAGCACAGCAGTTCGGTATCAATTCCTGCTGGGTGGCATTGACGTACAAGAAAGGCAGCACGCACTGCGATATCGCCCCGGGCGAAAAAAGATACATGGTCATAGCGCTCGGATACGGCCTGACGCAGGGCGAGCAGCATAAGAGCAAGTCTGCCGCTGCAGTCAGTGACTATAAAGAAGGCGACCCGGAATGGTACAGGAAAGGCGTGGAAGCCGCCCTGCTCGCACCGACAGCCATCAACCAGCAGAAATTCTCTTTTAAGAGGAACGGGGAAAAGGTCAGAGCGAAAGCAGGGTTCGGCCCTTACGCCCGCATAGACCTCGGCATCGTGAAATATCATTTTGAGCTGGGATCGGGCAAAGGCCACGACGTGTGGGAATAATCAGAATATTTTAATATATTCAAAGAATTCAATTCGAAAAGTGTTATACTCAAGTCATGGAGATGGTTTTCTCCATGACTTTTTGAATGTTTGCGAAAAGAGGTGTTTTTACCATGAAAAACGCTGTAAAGAACAGAAAAACAGTCATTTTCCTTGGGATAGCCGTGCTGCTTATGCTGTTCATTTTTATCGGAACTGACACGGCATATGCGGAAAGCCGCCTGCAGAAGCCATATGATCTGAAGGCTGACGGGAAATATCAGGATCATACCCTGACATGGAAGTGCCCGGTAAAGGGCGCCAAATACAGGATCTACAGAAAGGGATCCGCAGGCTACAAGTACGTAAAGACCGTAAAAACCAAGCACACAAAGGTGCATATCAAAAAATCATATAGTTATGCGGTCATGGCGGTAAAGGGAAACAGGTCGAGTGCGTTGAGCAGACCGGTATCGGTGAAATGCTGGTGGAAATTCAAGACAGGGAAATTTTTTATCAATAACAATGGGAAAATCGTCACTGCAAGGC
>JBJETC010000051.1:0-3971 GCA_051883115.1 Anaerovoracaceae bacterium | reverse complement strand
GGTAAGAGACTTCAAGGGTGTCAGCAGGAACTCATTCGACGGCAGAGGAAACTACTCCATGGGCGTCAAAGAGCAGCTGATCTTCCCGGAGATCAACTACGACGAAGTTGATACAGTAAAGGGTATGAACATTGTATTTACTACGACAGCCAAGACTGACGAAGAAGCTCAGGCTCTTCTCGAAATGCTCGGTATGCCGTTTGAGAAATAGCAGGAGGTAAACATGGCTAAGAAATCTCTGAAAGTTAAACAGCAGAGAAAACCGAAGTATGCTACTCGTGCTTATACGAGATGCAGAATCTGCGGTCGTCCGCATGCTGTCCTCAAAAAGTATGGTATATGCAGAGTATGTTTCAGGGAGCTCGCTTACAAGGGTGAGATACCTGGTGTAAAGAAAGCAAGCTGGTAAACCGTACGAGAAGGGAGAATATACGAAATGACAATGACAGATCCAATAGCGGATATGCTGACAAGGATCAGAAACGCTAACACAGCCGGTCATGACACTGTCGATGTCCCTAAGTCAAATATCAAGAAGTCGATTGCTCAGATTCTTTTAGACGAGGGATACATCGAAAACTACGAAGTGATCGATGAAAATGTTCAGGGAACGATCAGGATCACCCTCAAGTATGGTCCTGACAAGAAGGTAAAAGTTATTAACGGAATCAGAAGGATTTCCCGCCCGGGCCTCAAAGTTTACGCTAAGGCTGACGAAGTGCCAAAGGTACTCAACGGACTCGGAACTGCCATCATTTCCACATCAAAGGGAATCGTGACAGACAAGAAAGCCAGAGAGCTCGGAGTAGGCGGAGAAGTCATCTGCTATATTTGGTAGGAGGTATAAAATGTCGAGAATAGGCAATAAACCAGTTGTGCTTCCTGCCGGAGTAGAGGTAAAGGTAAGCGAAGACAACATCGTGACAGTTAAGGGACCTAAGGGAGAGATCTCACAGCAGATCAGCCCTAGGATCACAGCTGTCGTTGAAGATAACGAAGTAAAGTTCACAAGACCGAGCGATGAGCGTCACGACAGAGCTCAGCACGGACTTGCGAGAGCTCTCGTAAACAACATGGTCGAGGGCGTTACAAAGGGCTATGAGAAAAAGCTCCAGATCGTCGGCGTTGGCTACAGAGCTGAGAAAAAAGGAAACAAGCTCGTTATGCAGCTCGGTTTCTCTCATCCTGTAGAGATGGAAGATCCTGAGGGGATCACGACAGAGACTCCGGACGCAAACACGATCTTAGTAAAAGGTATTGACAAAATGCTTGTCGGCAACTACGCTGCAGTCATCCGTCAGTGGAGAAAACCTGAACCTTACAAGGGCAAGGGAATCAGATACGAGGATGAACACGTACGTAGAAAAGAAGGCAAGACAGGTGCTAAGTAGAAAGGAGTGAAGATCAAATGAGTAAGCTTACGAAACAGCAGAAGCGCATCAAGAGACACATGAGAGTCAGAAAAGACATCTTCGGCACTCCTGAAAAACCTAGACTTTGCGTTTTCAGATCCAACAAGAATATCTCCTGCCAGGTCATTGATGATGTGAACAGAGTTACACTCGTCAGCGCATCTTCATTAGACAAGGACATCAAGGCAGACCTCGCTAACGGCGGAAACAAGGAAGCTGCTAAGAAGGTCGGCGAAGCTGTTGCAAAACGCGCGCTTGAAAAAGGCATCAGCGAAGTTGCTTTCGACAGAGGAGGATTCCTCTATCACGGAAGAATCAAGGAACTTGCTGATGGAGCTCGCGAAGGCGGATTGAAATTCTAACGGGAGGTATAAGGATGCAGAAAAATTTTGATACTTCCAAGCTCGATCTTACAGAGCAGATCGTTAACATCAGACGTGTTGCGAAGACTGTAAAGGGCGGCAGAAACATGAGATTCAGCGTTACGATCGTTGTAGGCGATCATAACGGTCATGTAGGTGTCGGCCTCGGCAAGGCTCAGGAGATCCCTGAAGCAGTAAGAAAAGCTACGGAAGACGCAAAGAAGAATTTAATAGAAGTACCAATGGTAGGTACTACTATCCCTCATGAAAACATCGGTGTTTACGGAGCCGGCAAAGTCCTGCTCATGCCTGCCAGAGAAGGTACCGGAGTTATCGCCGGATCTTCCGCCCGTACAGTGCTCGAAGCAGCAGGTCTTCAGGATGTAAGAGCTAAGTCTCTTGGATCCGACAACACTGTGAACATCGCTAACGCTACGATGGAAGCCCTCAAGAGCCTTGTTACAGTAGATTATGTAGCTAAGCTCAGGGGAAAGACTCCTGAGGAAATACTTGGATAGGAGGCAGTAAAATGGCAAAGATGTTAAAGATCACTTTAACAAAGAGTACTATCGGCGCCACTCCTAGACAGAAAAAGGTAGTTGAGGCGCTCGGACTCAAGAAGATGCATCATACAGTAGAACTCGCTGACACACCGCAGACACGCGGCGCTATCGAGAAGGTTTCGCATCTTTTAACTGTAGTAGAAGAGTAAAGGAGGTGTGAGATCTATGAAACTGCATGAACTCAACGCACCGGCAGGCGCGTACAGCAGCCGCAAGAGAAGAGGCCGCGGACATGCCACAGGTCAGGGTAAGACAGGCGGCAGAGGTATGAACGGCCAGAAGCAGAGAAGCGGCGGTCATGTGAGACTCGGATTCGAAGGCGGACAGATGCCTCTTTACAGACGTCTTCCTAAGAGAGGTTTCACAAATATTTTCAAAAAAGAATATTCCGTTATCAATGTGGAGGATCTGAACAGATTTGACGCAGGGGCAGAAGTTACTCCTGAGATCCTTCTCGATGCCGGGATCATCAAAAAGGCGAACGACGGTCTTAAAGTACTTGGAAACGGTGAGATGGAAAAGGCAATTACTGTTAAAGCACACAAGTTCAGCAAGGCCGCAAAGGAAAAGATCGAGGCGGCTGGCGGAAAAGCCGAGGTGATCTAAAATGGGAATGCTGAAAACGATAGCTGATGCATGGAAAGTGAAAGAACTTCGTGCGAAAATGATCTTTACGCTGCTCATGCTCGTAGTTTTCAGGATCGGGTCAAATATACCTGTTCCGTTCATTGACAGAACGTATCTGGCACAGATGTTTTCCGGAGACAACATGGGGCTGCTCGAACTGTTCAACCTCTTCTCCGGAGGCTCATTCGCCAACTTCACGGTATTCGCCCTCAGTATCACGCCGTACATCACGGCGACCATCATCATTGAGCTTCTGACGGTGGCTTTCCCTTACTTTGAGCGTCTTGCCAAGGAAGGTATGGAAGGCCGTAAGAAGATGGCCCAGATCACGAGATACTTCACGGTAGTCCTCGCGATCATCCAGGCTCTCGGCCTTACGATCGGTCTTTTCAGAAACGCCATTACGGATCATCACTGGTACATATTCGCACTTATCATGCTCGTCCTCGTAGCCGGCACCACATTCCTGATGTGGATAGGCGAAGAGATCAATGAGCACGGAGTCGGGAACGGTATTTCGCTCCTGATCTTCGGCGGCATCATCGCCAGGATCCCTAGTCAGATCGGAGAGATCATTGATAAATACAGAGCCGGATCGACATCACTCATCACGATCCTCGTGTTCGTGGTAATAGGCATCGCGATCATCGCGGGTGTTATCGCCATCCAGCAGGGAACGAGAAGGATCCCTGTCCAGTACGCGAAGAGAGTAGTCGGCAGGAAAATGTACGGCGGACAGTCGACGCACATTCCACTCAAGGTGAACCAGGCGGGAGTTATTCCTATCATCTTCTCGCTTTCACTCATCGAGTTCCCGCTGACGATCACATACTTCTTCCCTAACACGAAGTTCTACGACTTCTGCCAGAAGTGGCTGTCGCTTTCAGGAAACCCGGGAGTATGGGTTTACTCGATACTGAATATCCTTCTGATATTCTTCTTCAACTATTTCTACACGGCTATCACATTCAACCCTGTAGAAGTCGCTGATCAGCTGAAGGCAAACG
>JBJETC010000050.1:0-3974 GCA_051883115.1 Anaerovoracaceae bacterium | reverse complement strand
GCTTCTCCTCTCTCAGCATTTCCATGAAGGCATTGAGCCTCGTCGCTACCTGGCCGTCAGATGAATTGCTTTCATCGCAGCCGTCTCCGTTCAGGATGAGCGCCGGGTATCCCGCGTCCTCGAGGGCTTTCTTGAACTGTACAGAAAGCCCCATCGTCTGTTTGCATCCCCAGTGGCAGAATATTACGGCGCCGTCAGCATCAAGCTTTTCAGCCATCCGCACCGCGGCTTCGACGCGCCTTGAGCCGTTCCCGTTGAACGTGCTGTCTACGAGCCGCCTTGCCATGCTTTCATACGGTTTCTCCGGATCCATTTCGATAAGGCTGTCCCAGTTAAGGTCGCATCCTATGATCTGGGCTTCATCGCTGAAGTTGAACATCCTGCGTACAGGTTCCTGCCAGTTCGGGATCGTGTGTATCCAGAGTATCCTTGTCCCGCGGCCCTGAGCGGAAGGTGCATTTTCAAAATCGCGTTTCAAAAGCTTCGAGTAATGCTCTGCTTCCTCTGTGCCGAGGCCCATGTGCGTAGCGTATATCTCGTAAAGCTCGGACGCTATGTCCGACGTCAGCCATTTCTCCCTGCGAAGAGGCTGGGTGTCAAGGAGATCCCGGATCGTGCGCCCGGAGCAGGCTATGCGCTCTTTGAGCTTTTCCTCATCGAACCTGCGTCCTGTCATGTCCTCGAGGTATTTCCCGAGTTCGCGCAGCTGGCCGGCGACATATGCCACGCTGTCTTCTCCGCCTTCAGGCGGGACGTCTATGTAGAACTGCGGTATCCCGTAATGGTCAGACAGCGCCCTGAATGTGAGGTTGTTGGCATCGCATATGAGAGAAGTGTTCACGATCATCGCGGGCCTCGGGAGTACGCCGCTGTAAGCGCTCCCCAGGAGGATCTTGTGGTATGAACAGAATGTCTCGGCGATCCCCTCCGCTTCTGCGGCCTCGACAAAAGCTTTCTCAGCGTGAGCGCCGTTTATGAAGCATGAATAGAGCTCGGCGCAGAGAGGCCTTATCCCCATGACATGCAGCATCTCGCATGGCGTGAAGACGCTTGTGAGCGCCGCTCTGTCAGAGTGCGTGAGCATGTCGCATACTCTGTCGTTAAGCAGCCCTGCTATGTACTGTCTGCTTTCCGGGAGCCTTTTGTCGGGCTTATGATGGAGTTTCAGGCCGAACGCCCTGAACCCGGCGACGAGAAGATCCCGGCTGAGCGCCGGATGCCCGGGCACATTTTTATCTATGAATGAACCGAATTTATATACGATATCTGACATGAACTACCTTTTTCGAATTAAATGAATTAGATTAGAATGACTTATTTAGATATGATAATTTTACAGAATCGAAAAAAAGGTACAATATCCAATCGCGGCTCTGTGTCAAAATAAAAAAGCCGGAGGATGCTCCCGCATCTCCGGCGTTAAAAGCATGTCTTCAGCTTCTTTTCCCGAGACTGCCCGGTTTCGGCAGCACCTGGTAAGCGTATCTGTAGACCGGCTTCATTATAACGAAAAGTATGGCGATATCTATCGGCAGCATCACGAAGTTCTTCGGGAGCCTCATGATGAATGACTGCCTGAATGTCACTCCGTAGAGCATAGAGAGCCAGAGGCTGTTAAGCAGGAAACTCACTGCCGCAGCGTCTGTTATCTGCGTCAGAGCGAGCCTTTTGAAATCGAAATGCTTCCCATACATCATGAGACCGAATATGATGCCTGTCATGGCTGTGCTGATCGTGAATCCCGGGAAATACGGGCCTGTCGGCCTTACGGCATATGAAAGGACGTCGGTCAGCGCGCCGATGATGCCGCCCATAACAGGGCCGAGCAATATCCCGGCAGCCGCCACAGGCACGGACTGGAACCTTATCTCGACAAGGCTGTTCACGGGGATCTTGAGGAACCCGAGTATCACAGCCGCTGCGAGCAGCATGGCCGAACACGTAAGCACTCTTATATTTTTCAGATCAGACATAAAAAACCTCCTTTCGCAGTTCTCGTCAGACTGCATAAGGAGGATAGCCTTCTCGTATGCAGCAGCGGGATGCGGACACTGCGGAACCGTAAGGCGTTATTGCCTTTTCGTCCGGCAGGCAACTCCCTCAGTCTGCCGGCACTTGACGCTCCGCGGCCTAATCTGCTTTTATATAAAAATTATATATTATGGAAAAAACCTTTGCAATATCAAATATAAAACGAGAACATGTACGTCGCCGCATAGTACGTCGGGAGCACCGCGAGCGACACGAAGGCGTTCTTTTTATCGCTGAAATTGCGGAATGACAGGCACAGGTCCGATATGAAGAAAAGCACACCTCCGGCTCCTATGAGGATGTTCCCGGATCCCGCGCCTTTTATCATAAGGAACCTTACGCTGAAGCCGAGCAGCCCGCCTATGAGTACAGAATAGATCGTTACCGGGACTGTGTAAGGCTCACAGCTGAAACCGCCCTTCTTTCGCATGAATGTGACGAAAAGCGGCGCCGCTGCCATGCACAGGAGCGGCAGTATCCCGATGCTTCCCGTGAGCTTTGAGATCTCGATGCAGAAAAGTATCTGAGCGCATGCGAAAAAAGCGACTCCGAGCGTGAACTCCGGGTTTTTCTTCAGGTTGTTCAGCTCGTCGGAAAGCGCGAGAAAAAGATCCCCGAGCCAGCAGAACACGAGCGCGGGCATCATGATGACGAATACATCTCTGCTGCCGGAGGCTCTGTAATTAAGAAGAGCAGATAATATGAATCCGGTGCTCGCCGCCATTTTGCAGGCTGTGTATGTCTTGTTTCTCTTGTCCATTTTATGCTCCCTGCCCGGTGGGCTGTGCGGAGGGACTCTCAGCTCCCTCTGCGCCGGTGCTTTGTTTTTCTCATTATAACAAAAAAAGGCTTGCCGGGTATGACCCGGAAAGCCTGGGATAAGTTTACTAGTCCTCTTTTACCTCAAAGTCTGATTTCTTTGCTCCGCATACAGGGCACTCCCATGTATCAGGGATATCCTCAAACTTTGTTCCAGGAGCGATTCCGCCATCCGGATCGCCCTTCTCCGGATCATAGACATATCCGCAGATCTTGCAAACGTATTTTTTCATTTGATTTCCTCCTTTTTGTAGAGTGAACGAATCGAAAACCGGCATTCAAACTCGTTCTTGAGTTTACATTACCACATTGGATCAAATATTAAAACCTTTCTATAAAAGATTCAGAATATAAAGACATCTTCATCCTTTTTCGAGGCAAGGACAGCAGCTCCGTAAGCGCCGGCATACGTGCCGAGGCTTGAAAGCTCTATTTTCGTGTCCCTGCAGAGGTTATACGAATATTTCCTGAAGTAGTACCTCGTTCCGTTCACAAGGAGTTTTCCGGCAAGTGAGACGCCTCCGCCAAGTACTATGATCTCCGGGTCTACTATGCTCGAAACGCTCGCGCACAGCCATCCCACCCTGCTGCACATGAAGTCTACCGTTTTGATGGCGATCTCATCGCCGAGATCGGCGCAGCTGAATATTATCACAGGATCGAGGAACTTGCGGCCTCTCATCATCGACGGCTTATCTGACTCGCTGAGCATTTCTTCCGCAACCGCGGTTATGCCGCTTGCCGAGACATACTGTTCTATGCATCCGTGATTGCCGCAGCCGCATTCCCTCGGCTCATCCTCCTGTATATGTATGTGGCCGGCTTCGCCCGCTGCAGCGTGGGCTCCTGACAGCACTTTCCTCCCGGAAACTATGCCTGATCCGACACCGGTGCCAAGCGTGAACATGACAGAGCTCCCGGCGTCCCTTGACGCTCCCCTGTAGCATTCGCCGAGCGCCGCCATGTCTGCGTCGTTTGTTGCCTTGACAGGACAGTCGAAGTGCCTGGAGAGAGCCTCAGTCATGCCGCTCAGGTTTATATGAAGGTTCGTCGAGCCGAGTATCCTCCCGTCTCTTGTCACGTTTGCTGCTATGGCCAGGCCGATAGCCCTGATGAATCTCTTG
>JBJETC010000049.1:0-4000 GCA_051883115.1 Anaerovoracaceae bacterium | reverse complement strand
GACACATGCTCCGAGGCTTATGTTATTCAGCAGGAACATCCTCTTTATCGGCATGATCGTCTCAACGAAGCGCAGGAAGAGCATAGGAAGGAGCAGCAGCGCGACGCACCCTATCATGCTCACTATCCCTATCCTCGGAACGAGGCACTGGAATACCTGCGAGTCGCACAGCACCCACGTGGACGAACAGAGCAGGAACTCCGTCAGAGCACGCATCTCGCGCGTGCGCCTGAAAATATCGCCGCGCTTGAGTTTCGACTGGAGATATATGATGACAAAGCAGAATGTAAGCGTCATCACAGAGAAGACAAGCGCGTACATGCTTTCGTTTATGAGCTCTTTCTGGAGAGCCGCTCTTTCACCTACAGACGACTCGTAGTTCAGCTCGCCGAGGAGATCATGTCCCGACTTCGGCGACCACACGGTCACTGTATCGCCGCTGCATCCGTCAGGCAGGCCGATCCAGAGATACGCGTGCGTGACATCGTTCTTTATGTTTTTAGACGTGTCTGAATATATACATTTTCCATCGACGTACACTTTCGTGCCCGCCGGCATATTCGACAGGGAAAGCGCGGAACCTTCAGTGACGTCATCAGGCAGCCTGCATGTGTACGCGGAGCCTTTCGCCGGCTGCTCGGCCGCCATTTTCCACGATCCGGCCAGAGATACGCTGTCAGCGTACTCTATAACGCCCGTAGAGAGCGTGAACCTGCCGTTCATGATCGTGACCGCGGCGAGGCACGTAAAACAAAGCCACAGAATAGTCTTGACTATGCGGTTGCGCCATACATTTTCATTTTTCTTAAGTTCCGTACTCATTTAATTGAAAAATGAACCTTTCGATCAGTAATGCCCAATTAGTGATTTTTATTTATATAAATAATTTATACCTATCTATTAAGATTTTATATCGCCTGTAATCATCTGTCAAAAAACATCGCCGATAATTTTACGAATTTTTACAGGCAGAGCAGGAGAAGGAAATTTCGGCAATTGTCTATGCATACAATTGCATACTCTATACATTGTGCTTTTCCACAATTTTTTGTCAAATATACATAATTTATCACAACTTTTTCTTTTTTACGCCCACATTTTTATATTTACGTGATAAAATAATAGCGTTTAATGCTGCCCTTCCGAAGGGGCTCGGAATGAGACAGCCTGACATTATCAATAAATTATAGTAAGGAGAAATTATGGAAAAGAAGGAATTCAAGCCATATGTATCCGCAGATACTGTGATGTCCGAATGGACCGCGGCATCAGTTATCCTCGGTGTACTTCTGGCTATACTGTTCGGTGCGGCGAACGCTTACCTGGGCCTCCGCGTTGGTATGACCGTTTCCGCTTCCATACCGGCAGCAGTAATTTCGATGGGCGTTATACGCTTCATCCTGAAAAAGGACTCTATCCTTGAAAACAACATGGTCCAGACCATCGGTTCAGCCGGTGAATCACTGGCCGCAGGTGCCATCTTCACACTCCCTGCAGTTTACATGTGGGTAAACGAGGGCGTCGTAAAGAGCACACCTTCATTCATCACAACTACAGTTGTCTGCATCTCAGGCGGTATCCTCGGTATCGTATTCATGATCCCTCTCAGGAAGGCTCTCATCGTAAAAGAGCACGGCGTACTTCCGTATCCTGAAGGAACTGCATGCGCAGAGGTGCTCATCGCCGGAGAAAAAGGCGGAGCTGCAGCAAGCACAGTATTCGCAGGACTCGGTATCGCTTCTGTCTACAAGTTCATCACTGACGGACTCAAGATATTCCCAAGCGAGATCGAGACAAAGATCAAGGGATTCAAGGGCGCAGGATTCGGTATGGATGTGCTCCCTGCTCTTGTCGGAGTAGGTTACATCTGCGGACCTAGAGTTTCTGCCTACATGTTCGCGGGCGGACTTTTCGCATGGGTCATCATAATGCCTCTGATCGCACTGTTCGGAGCTGACATCACGATGTTCCCGTCGACGACTCCTATCTCCCAGATGGATCCGGCGTCACTCTGGTCTTCATACATCAGATACATCGGAGCAGGCGCCGTTGCCACAGGCGGTATCATTTCCCTCGTAAAGTCGCTCCCGCTGATCATCAAGACATTCAGCCAGAGCATGAAGAGCCTGACGAGCGGAGAAGGAAACGACGTAAAGATCGACAGGACGAACGAAGATATGTCTTCAAAGACGATCATCATCATCGTCGCGGCTATCATCCTCATCCTCGCTTTCTTCCCGGGACTTCCGTTCAACCTGTTCACAGCGCTCCTCGTCCTCGTATTCGGATTCTTCTTCGCTACAGTAGCGTCAAGAATGGTAGGACTCGTAGGAAGCTCGAACAATCCGGCATCGGGAATGGCTATCGCAACACTCCTGTTCTCTACTATCCTTCTTAAGGCGACAGGAACATCAGGACCGGACGGAATGGTTTCAGCCATCATGGTAGGAACAGTCATCTGCATCATAGCCTGCATCGCCGGAGATATCTCTCAGGACCTCAAGACAGGATATATCGTAGGCGCTACGCCGAGAAAACAGCAGATCGGCGAGATCGTCGGCGTTATCGCTTCAGGTATCGCTATCGCATTCATCATCGACCTCCTGAACAAGGCATGGGGCTTCGGTTCAGCTGAACTCCCTGCACCTCAGGCAACACTGATGAAGCTCGTAGTTGAAGGCGTAATGGGCGGCAACCTTCCTTGGACTCTCGTATTCATCGGAGCGTTCATCGCCATCGTTATCGAAGTACTCGGCATCCCTGTACTTCCTGTAGCTATCGGACTTTACCTCCCGATCTACACATCTTCAGCTATCATGGTCGGCGGTATCGCAAGATACGCTGTTGAAAAGATCGCCGCAAAGAAAGCTGACGAATCCAAGGCAAAGGAAGCCACCACGAGCGGCGTCCTCTACTGCTCAGGACTCATCGCAGGAGAAGGTCTTGTCGGCATCCTCCTCGCGGTATTCGCTATCATCCCGAGCGGGAGCGGCACACTTTCAACTGCTATCGACCTTTCGAAGCACTCGATAGGACCTGTAGGAAGCATCATCATGTTTGCTCTCCTCGTAGCAACTGTCTTCCAGTTCTCTTTCAGGAAGAGCAAGGATAAAAAGGCTGCTGAGGCAGACAAATAAACGAGCCGGCGTTTTTACACTGAGAAACATAAAGGCAGAGAGAACTGGCGTCTCCCTGCCTTTTCGTTTATAATGACAGTATTATGGGTAAAAAAAAGAATGTTAAAGACAAAAATTACCTGGATTTTATCCCGGTAATCAATGAAAGCCTCAAGTGGGAAAAAGAGGATGACGGCGAAGTCATCGTGCTGCAGAGACACTCGGGATTCTTCGACAGGATCGCGCAGAAGTATTTCAACAGGCCGGAATACAGCCACATCCACATGGATGAATTCGGCAGCTTCGTCTGGCTCCAGATCGACGGCCACAAGTCGGTCTACGAGATAGGCAAAGCCGTCCGCGATGAGTTCGGCGAAGACGCCGAGCCGCTGTACGAACGCCTCTCGCAGTTCATCAACACGCTTGAAGGGCTTAAATACATAAAAATCACTGAGGAGGATAATAATGAGTGACCAACAGGACGCAGAAAAGGTATTTGAATTTTTTTCACAGGTCAGCAGCGTGCCGAGAGGTTCGGGCAACACGAAGGGGATAAGCGATTTCCTCGTTGATTTTGCCGAAAAAAGAGGTCTGGAGCACTACCAGGATGAAAAGAACAACGTCATCATCTACAAGGACGCTTCAGAAGGCTACGAAGACGCGGCTCCGGTGATCCTGCAGGGACACATGGACATGGTCTGCGAAAAAGTTCCAGGATCGAAGCACGACTTCACAAAGGACCCTATCGACATGAAGGTCGAGGGCGACTGGATCACGGCTGACGGGACGACGCTCGGCGGAGACGACGGCGTAGCTATGGCTATGATACTCACGGTGCTCGATTCAGATACACTTAAGCATCCTGCCATCGAGGCGGTGATCAC
>JBJETC010000048.1:0-4013 GCA_051883115.1 Anaerovoracaceae bacterium | reverse complement strand
AGATGTCTCAGTACAGGGAAAAAGGCAAGAAGCTCATAATGTCGGGATGCCTCGCTCAGAGATACTGGAAGGACCTGTACAGCGACATGCCGGAAGTCGACGCTTTTATCGGCGTGAACGACTACGAGAAGCTCCCGGAGATACTCAAGTCTCTCGAAAACAGCGAGGAGGGCGAGAGGATCGTCCAGGTCGAAGACATAGATCACGACATGCTCGAAAAAGACGAGAGCATGAAGGCCATACCGGAGCACCCGTACACGGCTAACCTGAGGATAGCCGAGGGATGCAACCAGGGCTGCACGTACTGCATAATCCCTAAGATACGCGGCAGGTACAGGAGCAGGTCCGAGGAGAGCATAATCGCCGAGGCTGAAAAGCTCGCGGCGGCAGGGTGTAAGGAACTCGTTGTGATAGCTCAGGATACGAGCTATTACGGAAAGGACCTGTACGGAAAATGCGCTCTGCCTGAGCTCCTCAGAAAGCTCTGCAGGGTAGACGGCATCCGCTGGATAAGGCTGATGTACTGCTACGAGGACAACCTCGACGATGAACTCATAAAAGTCATGGCTGAGGAGCCTAAGATAGTCCACTACATCGACATCCCGCTGCAGCACGCATGCGACAGGATACTGAAGAAAATGAACAGGCATACGACGAAGGCCGAGATAGAGACGAAGCTCGCGGCCCTGAGAAAAGCCATGCCTGACATACATATAAGGACAACGATCATCGTCGGTTTCCCGGGCGAGACGGACGAGGATTTCGAAGAGCTCATGGATTTCGTGAGAGAGCAGCGTTTTGCCAGACTCGGAGCGTTCAAGTATTCCAGAGAAGAAGGGACGCCGGCTGCGGAAATGCCGGATCAGGTCGATGAGGAAGTCAAGCAGGAAAGGCTCGACAGGCTCATGGAGCTGCAGATGGAGATCTCCAACGAGCTCAACAGTGAAAAAGTCGGTCAGACGTTCGACGTCATCATTGACGAACCGGACGAGGACGAGGGCTCGTACATCGGAAGGACGATGTATGACGCGCCTGATATAGACGACTCGGTGATTTTTTCCACGAGGAAAGAACACGAGCCTGGTGATATGGTGAAAGTTAAGATCGAGGATTCATTCGACTACGACCTTGCAGGATGCGAGGTCTGATTACAGGAGGGAAACATGAATTTACCAAACAAACTTACGATCGGAAGAGTGATCGCTGTACCTTTTTTCATAGTATGCTACCTGAAGGAATGGTTCCTTGCGGCGCTCATCATCTTCGTACTCGCGTCGCTCACAGACATGCTCGACGGAAAGATCGCGAGGAAATATGACCTTGTGACGAATTTCGGAAAGATCATGGACCCGCTGGCTGACAAGATCCTCGTTTACTCGGCATTCTGCCTCATGATAGCTGACGGTACGGTGCCGGCATGGATGCTTATCGTGATACTCGCGAGAGAATTCCTGATCGCCGGGATGAGGACCGTCGCGGCGTCAGAGGGCAGAGTCATAGCGGCAGACCTGAGCGGAAAGATCAAGACGGTGCTCCAGATGTTCGCTGTCATCCTCATCATGCTCTCGTTCTGCATCAGGGAAACGAACGTATATCCTTACTGCCAGGCAATTTCTATGGTACTGCTCTGGTCTGCTGTCATCATGACGATCATAAGCGGTGTGGAATATATAACGAAGAACAAAGACGTTTTCAGATCATAATCATTTGATTTTTGCGTAAAAAAGCTATTTTTCAGCAGAAAGGGACGTTATGAAGTGTGCAATCATCAGTGTGGGCACTGAACTCCTCATGGGTCAGGTCACGGACACAGACGCCGTATACCTGTCGTCGGAACTCAGATCACTCGGTATAGACGTGAATTACAGATATACAGTGGGGGACAACGATTCGAGGCTGAGGGAGATCATCGACCTCGCCCTGAGGGACTGCGATATGATCATCACAGTCGGAGGGCTCGGACCGACAGAGGACGACATGACGAAAGAAACTGTCTGCAGCGTGTTCGGGGAAAATCTCGTCCTCGACAAGAAGGTCAAGACTGACCTCATCAGGCATGCGACAAAGTATTCCTATGAGATCACTGATAACGTGTTCAAGCAGGCCATGGTCCCTGAACACGGCGAGATATTCTATAACGGCACGGGGATGGCGCCGGGTATCGCCGTTTCAAAGAACGGCAAGACAGCGATATGCATGCCGGGACCGCCGAGAGAGATGAAGGCGATGTTCGAGGGCGGCGTCAGGGACTACCTGAAGAAGTTCACAGACGGATGCATTTTTTACAAAGTAATACGTCTGTTCGGCCGCGGCGAGTCATCTATAGAGACAGACATCCTCGACCTCATAGACGATCAGACAGACCCGACGATAGCGACATACGCGAAGGAAGGCGAGTGCACCATAAGGGTAGCGTCAAAGCGCGCGACAGAGGACGAGGCCAGGGACGCCGTTATGGCAGTCGTTGATGAGATCGTCAGGAGAGAAAAAGACTATGTCTACAGCATAGATGACGAGGATCTCGTAGACGTCGTGGGCAAAAAGCTCGAGGATGGCAGGATAAGCATTTCGTGCTGCGAGTCATGCACGGGCGGGATGTTTGCGGAGTACCTGACGACGGTGCCGGGGATCTCGGATGTGTTCGAGAGAGGCATAGTAACTTACACTTACAGGGCAAAGGAAGAGGAGCTCGGCGTCGATCACGACACGCTCCAGATCTGCACGGCCGTGAGTGAGGAAGTCGCTCAGCAGATGGCTGAAGGCCTTTATAAAAAGACAGGCAGCGATATCTGCATCTCGGTCACGGGCATAGCAGGACCTAGCGGCGGGATGCCGGGAAAGCCTGTAGGGCTCGCTTATATCGGGTGCGTATATAAAGGAGAGACTGCGGTCGTGAAAGTCCTGGCGAGGAACCTCAGCAGGCAGTGGAACAGGAGATTTTTCACGCTCACGATGTTCGACATAATAAACAGGAGGCTTGACGGAAGGCCGGTCCCTGAATCTTATTAAAAAAGGCTTGTCGTATATGGTAAAATTTGACATTTAGCAGCAGCGGCTGTATTATAGTCATGCCATATATTTCATATCCACAACTTGACTTATCGCACGAATATAGTAGAATATATAAAAAAGAACAAATGTTCGCACGGAGGACAGAATGGCAAGAAAGAGTACAAAGGAAAAAGACGCCAAAGCTAAGGAAGCTGAGGGACGCGATAAGGCCCTGGACGACGCTCTCGGAAGGATAGAGAAGGAGTTCGGACAGGGAGCGATAATGAAGCTGGGGGACAAAGCCAGTATGAATATCGAGACCATACCAACAGGCTCCATGAGCCTTGATATAGCTACGGGAGTCGGGGGAGTACCTCGCGGAAGGATCATAGAGATCTACGGACCTGAATCGTCAGGCAAGACGACGCTTGCGCTTCATATAGTGGCTGAAGCTCAGAAGCTCGGCGGCCGCGCGGCGTTCATAGATGCTGAGCATGCTCTCGACCCTGTATATGCCAAGAACCTCGGAGTCCAGACAGATGAACTCTACGTGTCGCAGCCTGATACGGGAGAGCAGGCACTGCAGATCTGCGATATGCTCGCGGGAAGCGGAGCCATAGACGTGATCGTCATAGACTCTGTAGCAGCGCTCGTTCCGAGAGCTGAGATCCAGGGCGAGATGGGAGACAGCCATGTAGGACTTCAGGCGAGGCTCATGTCGCAGGCGCTCAGAAAACTCACAGGTATCGTAAACAAGACGAAGACATGCGTTATCTTCATAAACCAGCTCAGGGAGAAAGTCGGAGTCATGTTCGGGAACCCTGAGACGACTACAGGCGGAAGAGCCCTCAAGTTCTATTCCACGATGAGGTTCGATGTCCGCAGGATAGAGAGTATCAAGCAGGGAGACAAGGTCCTCGGGAACAGGACGAGGGTCAAGATCGTGAAGAACAAGGTCGCGCCTCCGTTCAAGATCGCGGAATTCGATATCATGTACGGCAAGGGTATTTCCATGTCGGGAG
>JBJETC010000047.1:0-4034 GCA_051883115.1 Anaerovoracaceae bacterium | reverse complement strand
CAGAGACAAAGGGAAGTACGATAGTCTCTCTTTACCATTCCTTCCACGGAAGGACTCTTGCCGCTCTCACAGCGACAGGTCAGGAACAGTTCCACCATCACTTCGAGCCTTTCGTACCGGGATTCGTGTATATCTCGGCAGATGACGCGGAAGCCCTGCAGCAGACGATAGAGGAGACACGCTGCTGCGCCGTTATCCTCGAGCTCGTTCAGGGCGAGGGCGGCGTCATAGAGATGGACAGGAAGTTCGTACAGCAGGTCGCGGATATCTGCAAGGCTAACGACATGGCTCTCATCTTAGATGAAGTACAGACAGGCGTAGGCAGGACAGGTACGCTTTTCGCATATGAACAGTATGGCATAGAGCCTGACATGATAACGTTCGCGAAGGGCATCGCAGGCGGCATCCCTATGGGAGGAGTGCTTTGCAATGAGAAGTACGCAGACGTCCTGGGGCCGGGAGACCACGGGAGCACATTCGCCATGAACCCTGTCGCTTCGGCGGGAGCATGCTATGTGCTCGATACGATAGATGATGATTTCCTCGCGGACGTCAGGGAAAAGGCTGATTACATGAGGGGCCGCCTCGCTTCGATGAAGAAGGTAAAATCGCTTTCGGGCCTCGGATTCATGATCGGTCTTGAGCTCGACGGTCTCACGCCGGGCGAGGCATGCGCCCGGATCCTCGAAAAAGGTACGATGACGCTTACAGCAGGTCCGAGACTTCGTCTGCTCCCGCCTCTCAATATAACGAAAGAAGAGATGGATGAAGGCCTCGCGCGTATGGCTGAAGTGCTTGATTGACAAGCAGGAGATCCCGGATACGGTAATAATTCAAGTCGCGGCTGGCTGTAACCGGCCGCGGGATTTTTTTATGTAAAAAGGTTTTTTATGGATTCGACACTTACAGGCTGTCTATGCGCGATCGGATGCGAGGTCCTTTTCGGGATGAGCTACGCGTTCACGAAGCAGGCGACGGGAAGCGCGAGCACGTTCGCGCTGCTGGGATGGAGGTTTTTCGTCGCATTCATCGCAATGAGCCTCCTCGTGATGACCGGCATCATGAAGGTGGGGTTTGCTGCCGGGGAATATGGCGGTCCGGATGACGGGCAGAAGAGGCAGAAGAGTAAGGGAAAAAGGGCGCTCAGGGAGGTTTTTCTCATAGCGCTTTTTGACCCTGTCATATATTTTATATGCGAAACTTCAGGGATCAGCAGGACGACGGCTTCGGAGAGCGGTGTCTTCCTCGCGTGCATACCTGTCGCATCGCTTGCAGCGTCATCAGTCATACTGCGGAAAAAACCGGGCAGGGTACAGACGATCGGGATACTCATAACGCTTGCCGGCGTGATTTTCACTGTGTTCGCGGCAGGATCGGGGAGCGCGAGCCTGTCGGCGGCCGGCTACGCATCTCTCGCAGCGGCGGTAGTCTCTTATGCGCTTTACAGCGTGTTCGTGGAAAGAGCAGAATCGTTTTCCAGCGCAGAGATCACGTATATGATGATAATCGCAGGGGCTGCCGTTTTCGGCGTCCTCGCTCTGGCTGAAGCTCTCGTGAGAGGGGATATCGGTGAACTTCTGGCTCTTCCGTTCAGGGACAAAGGTTTCCTCGCAGCCGTGCTTTATCAGGGGATAGGCTGCTCAGTGCTCGCTTTTTTCCTCTCGAATGCGGCGATAGCCAGGATAGGCGTGAACAGGACATCGTCTTTTATCGGGATCTCTACCGTCGTGTCGATACTTGCAGGGGCGCTCGTACTGAATGAAGCATTCAGTACGATGCAGGCGGCAGGCGCGGCCGCGATCGTGGCAGGGGTCTACGCGGCGAACTGCGGCAGCAGGCGGAAAGATGCTGCGGGGCCTGAAAAGTAAAGATGATAAAAGGATATGAAAACAGCGGCTTTGCGGATATTTTCCGTAAGCCGCTGTTTTTCGGATTTCAGCATTACTTTTTATTTTGTTTATCTCTTTCTATCTTTCTTCTTTTTTCCTGAGAAGGAATGCTGCGATCGCGCTTGCTGCGAGCAATGCCGCCCATGCCATCACGTGGCCCGTATCTTCTGTCTTAGGTCCCGTCGATCCTGCACTGCCGGTGCTTTGAGCGGTATCGTGGTTCTTCGTGTATCTGTGCGGTGTGTCGGAATGAGGCTTTTTATCGGTGTATGTCTTTGGAACGTGCGTGTTCGTAATGATGAAATCATTGCCGCTGCTTTCTATGCTGCTCTCATATCCATCGACGGCCGTCGTCTCTCTTACAGTGTAATCTATCGCATTGCCGCTTCCGTCGGCTGCATCGAGATCTGTCCACGTGTATTTCCAGTCGTTCTCATCAGAAAGCGTTACCTCTCCGCCTGACTTTTCGCCGTTCGCATAGAGCTGGACTTTGATGCTTCCAGGCCTCATGCCGTCCTTGTCGTTTTCATCGTCCCATTTTTTCTCAACGCTGACATCTGTGAGTTCCTTATTTGTAAAAACGAACTCGTGGCCGGTCTGTGTGACTGATGAGCTGTATCCTTCGACAGGATCTTCCTTTGCTTCGTATGTGATAGTGTTTCCGTAGGCATCGAGGACAGGAAGGCTGCTGAATGTGTACTGCCAGTCGTTCCCGCTGCTGAGGTCAGCTTCTCTCACTTCGGCGCCGTTCGCGTAGAGGCGGACCTTGACGCTGTCTGCCGGCCTGCCGATCCACTGTTTTTTCACCGTGTATGAAGTGTACTCGTTCGAGTTATGGATCGTGAATCCGGTCGATGAGTCGCCTGTGACGTATGAGTCATAGCCGCCGGACGTTTCTCTTACTGCGTAGATCGCCTTTGTACCGTCGTTATTGTATTTTCTCAGGTCTGTGAATGATCCGCTCCAGCCGCTGTCGGCGGAGAGGGTGATCGTCATGCCTGTAGGTTCGCCGTTTTTGTAAAGCTCGACTGTGACAGGCTGCTGAACGAGACCGGCTGACCATGTCTTTGAAACAGGGATGTCGATCGTTGTGGTATCAGGCGAGTTTATGAATGTGAGGGCGCCCGGATCCTGGATGATGTACCAGTTCCCGTTTTCGTCCTCGAAATATTCGCTGTTAGTGGTGTCGAGACTGCCGCTTATTTTTGTCGTGTATCCCTCATTGTTTATCTCTCTGATTTCTATGTTTACAGGGATGTTCCCGTAGTACTCGCCCCAGCCGGTTTCCGCGCTGATCTTCTGCTCGGAAGGTATCGTGAAGGTCCCTGTCCAGTCTTTATCCGTGTCTGTTATTATCGCGTGATATTCTATGTGGAACGTGTAGTATTCCCACGAGTAGCCGGAATATGTGTATCTGTGTTTATATCTCGTCGCGATGTACCAGGACCGTTCAGATTGCTTTATCGTCTTGGACTCGGTGCTTACGATCTCTTCGCGGCTGCCGTTTCCCGCAGCAGACTTGAGGTACTTTGACACAGACGACGATCCTGCGATGCCCATGCCTTTGCCTGCAGGGACGTAGGAGATTATATCGTATTCGATCACTATCTCGACCCGGTGTCCTGACGCGCCGTCGGTCCATTCTTTCTTGATCTTGACGTCTTTATCGCCGTATGGCGCGAAATTGCCCCAGTAGGAGATATATGCGGCTTCGCTTGCTTCCTGATAGTCGGACGCCGCGTACCTAACATATCCGTGGAACCCGCCTTTGACCTGGAATTCCCATTGTCTGGAATAGAATGTACCATCCTCGGAAGTAGGCTTGTGCCAGTTCACACCGTCGCTGCTGAATTCGAGGTTGCATTCGTCTGTCCCGTCTATTTTTGATACGTCTATGTAACCGCCGGTAGGGTATCTGAGCTCAGGCTTTTCCGGTTTGCTTTTCCTTACAGTGATATTCATGACTTTCGTGTATTTTTTACCTGTAGTCTTATTCGTGAAAGTCACGCTTATGTTGAAGCTGCCGTTCGTCTTCGCGAGATGTCTTATTTTCCTGAAGTCTGTATAGATGAGTGCTTCGTTGTCGTTAGGATGGTAGAACCTGAAGATGTGATCCTGACGGAGCAGGCCGTCGACGTCGGATGA
>JBJETC010000046.1:0-4088 GCA_051883115.1 Anaerovoracaceae bacterium | reverse complement strand
AACTCTCCTCCACAAGTATCAACCATTTTGTATGCTGGTTTTATGTTATATAGCTCAGTATCTTTTTTACTATATGAGAGAAACGAATGGGGAGTGACCTTGCGGCCGCTCTTTTTTTTCATGGCGGACAGGGCGCCTGAGGCCGCGGTAAAGCGGCGCTTTGAGGCGCATGGAGACGGGGATCTCCGCGGTACATTTTGTCCCGCGTCAATATTTTGTCAGAGAAATTCAAAAAAATGTTGACAATGGGTGGGCCAGGTAATACAATACGAATTGTGGTTAGCACTCGTTTTTATTGAGTGCTAACAGAAAAAGAAGACCTGAATTGCTTAGACAGGCAGTCAAAATAAATTTAGGAGGTATCAATATGAGTTTAGGAATCAAACCGATGGGCAGCAGAGTCCTGATCGAAAGAGAAAAGCCTGAAGAAAAGACAGAAGGCGGGATCATTCTTACAAGCGCAGAAAAGAAAGAACAGCCTGTAGCTGAAGTACTTGCTGTAGGTCCTGGAACAAAGGATGAACCTATGGAAGTCAAAGTCGGAGATAAGGTTATCTTCGCTCAGTACGGCGGAACAGATATCGAATACAAGGGTGTTAAGTACACACTTATGAACCAGTCAGACATCCTGGCTGTCATTGAGTAGGGGGTATATGAGACATGGCAAAGACAAAGAATATCATTTATGGTGAAGAAGCCAGAAAGAAACTCCTCGCAGGAGTTGATAAACTCGCTAACACAGTAAAGATCACACTCGGACCTAAGGGCAGAAACGTTCTCATCAACAAGCCTTTCGGAGCTCCGCTGATCACTAACGACGGTGTCAGCATCGCCAAGGAGATCTACCTCAAGGATACAGCTGAGAACCTCGGCGCACAGGTAGTAAAGGAAGTAGCTTCTAAGACGAACGATGTTGCCGGAGACGGAACAACAACAGCTACACTCCTTGCTCAGAGCATCATCAGAGAAGGATTCAAGAACGTAGCTGCAGGAGCAAACCCGATGGTACTCAAGAAAGGTATCGAGGGAGCTGTAGATGTAGCAGTTGACGAGATCAAGAAGATCGCTGAGCCTATCAAGACAAGAGAGAGCATCGAGAACGTAGCTACGATTTCTTCTTCAGATGAACTCGTAGGTAAGCTCATCGCTGACGCTATGGAAAAAGTAGGCCACGACGGTGTCATCACTGTTGAAGAGTCAAAGTCACTCGGAACTGAGCTCGACGTTGTTGAAGGATGCCAGTTCGACAGAGGATACCTGTCACCATACATGGTTACAGATTCAGAGAAGATGGAAGCAGTTCTCGATCACCCTTACATCCTCCTCACAGACAAGAAGATCTCAAACATCCAGGAGATCGTTCCACTGCTCGAGCAGGTCGTTAAATCAGGCAGACCTCTCCTCATCATCGCAGATGATATCGAAGCAGAAGCACTTGCTACTCTCGTAGTAAACAAGCTCCGCGGAACACTCAACGTAGTTGCCATCAAGTCACCTCTGTTCGGAGACAGAAGAAAAGCCATCATGGGAGATACAGCTATCCTCACAGGCGGCAAAGTCATCAGCTCAGAACTCGGATATGACCTCAAGGACGCTACACTTGATCTTCTCGGAAGCGCTCAGACAGTCAAGGTCGACAAAGAGCACACAACGATCATCAGCGGCGAAGGCGACAAGGAAGAGATCCAGACAAGGATCGCTACTATCAAGCAGGAGATGGAGACAACATCTTCAGACTACGACAAGGAAAAGCTCGAAGAGAGACTTGCCAGGATCGCCGGCGGCGTAGCTGTTATCAAGGTCGGCGCTGCTACAGAGACAGAGATGAAGGACAGAAAGCTCAGGATCGAGGATGCCCTCAACGCTACAAAGGCAGCTGTTCAGGAAGGTATCGTATCCGGAGGCGGAGTTGCTCTCATCAATATCATCCCTGCTGTTCAGAAGTATGTTGAGACACTCGAAGGCGACGAGAAGACAGGTGCTAAAATCATCGAGAGAGCTCTCGAAGAGCCTATCAGACAGATCGCTGAGAACGCAGGACTCGAAGGAAGCGTTGTTGTTTCAGAAGTCAAGAAACAGAAGCTCGGAAACGGATTCGACGCTGCTACAGGCCAGTATGTAAACATGATCGATGCTGGTATCGTAGACCCTGCAAAGGTTACAAGATCAGCACTCCAGAATGCCGCATCTGCATCAGCTATGCTCCTCACAACAGAAGCAGGCGTATACGACGCAGACGAGGTAGAATCTGCAGCAACATCAACGACAGCTCCTGGCAACATGGGCGGAATGTCCTCAATGCCAGCAGGCATGATGTAATCGTAAACACGATTGATACCCAAATAAATATAATATCCGCCGCTGCGGCGGAGGATGAGAAGACAGCATCGGAATTATCCGGTGCTGTTTTTTTCGTCACATTATCTCCTCGAAAAATGCACGTTAATATATGCATAAGTCATGGTGTTTCTCCTTGCTTTATAATATAAAAAGTATTAGAATATTGAAAATACAACCTTCTATACACTTGCTGTCATGCGGGTCACGGCGATTTTCAGACCGCGATTGCTGATGGCAATAAGTTCTATAGATATTTTTTGTCGTTATAAACAATGCAACAAAGCGCTTCGCTTTGTTCTTTTAAAATCTAAAGCGCACCGTACGAAAAGAGGAGGAGAATATGGCCCATTTTTACAACGAACCATCGAGAACATTCAGTGAATATCTTCTGATCCCGGGATACACATCAGAGGAATGCACACCTGATAACGTCTCGCTGAGAACACCTATAGTAAAGTATAAAAAAGGTGAAGAGTCGGAACTCTACGCGAACATCCCGCTTGTTTCCGCTATCATGCAGGCCGTTTCCGACGACAGGATGGCGGTAGCGCTCGCCAAGGAAGGCGGCATTTCTTTCATCTACGGTTCTCAGTCTATAGAGGACGAAGCCGCGATGGTAAAAAGGGTCAAGGATTACAAGGCAGGCTTTGTTGAGAGCGACAGCAACATCCGCCCTGACCAGACACTTCAGGACGTGCTCGAGCTCAAGAAAAAGAGCGGCCACTCAACGATCGCCGTTACTGAGGACGGAACTGCTGCAGGCAAGGTCGTAGGTATCGTTACGAGCAGAGACTACAGGATCAGCAGGATGTCGCTCGACACGAAGGTCAGAGAGTTCATGACACCGTTCGACAAGCTCGTTTACGCCAAGGACGGCTGCACACTGAGCGAAGCTAACGACATGCTCTGGGAGAACAAGCTCAACGCGCTTCCTGTGATCGACGACAATCAGAGACTGAAATACTTCGTATTCCGCAAGGACTACGACAGCCACAAATCACATCCTAACGAGCTCCTCGACGCGAACAAGCGCTATGTAGTAGGTGCCGGGATCAACTCGAGAGACTACGAGAAGAGAGTTCCTGCTCTCGTAGACGCAGGCGCTGATGTACTCTGCATCGACTCTTCCGAGGGATATTCAGCATGGCAGGCTAACACACTTTCATGGATCAGAGAAAAATACGGCGACAGCGTCAAGGTCGGCGCAGGAAACGTCGTAGACAGAGACGGATTCAGGTTCCTCGCTGAGGCAGGAGCTGACTTCGTAAAGATCGGTATCGGCGGAGGTTCGATCTGCATCACTCGTGAGCAGAAAGGTATCGGCCGCGGCCAGGCATCAGCCGTTATAGATGTAGCAAAAGCACGTGACGAGTACTTTGAGGAGACAGGAGTATATATTCCTCTCTGCTCAGACGGCGGTATCGTTTACGACTACCACATGACACTCGCCCTCGCTATGGGAGCTGACTTCCTCATGCTCGGAAGATACTTCGCTCGTTTTGACGAATCTCCTTCGAACAGACTGAACATCAACGGAAATTACGTAAAAGAGTACTGGGGCGAAGGTTCGAACCGTGCCCGCAACTGGCAGAGATACGATCTCGGCGGCGCAGGCGGAGCTATGAAGTTCGAGGAAGGCGTTGACTCATACGTACCATACGCCGGCGGACTTTCAGAGAACGTCAACCTTTCACTCAACAAGGTAAAGGCGACGATGACGAACTGCGGCGTACTCAGCATCCCTCAGC
>JBJETC010000045.1:0-4109 GCA_051883115.1 Anaerovoracaceae bacterium | reverse complement strand
AGATAAGAGCGATGATACCTTCAGCGACCATTGCTCCGTAGAATACGAAGTGGCCCTGACGCTCACTCTTGAGGCAGCGTGCCATCAGAGGCGCCTGCGTCGAATGGAATCCCGAAATAGCTCCGCATGCTACTGTGATGAACATGAAGCTCCATACAGGTGTTCCTGCCGGATGCATGTTATAGAAGTGCGACCAGAGTTCAGGGATGTGATATCCGTGAACAGGAATACCGATCGCAACGCCGATAGCCATGATGATAAGGCAGATACCGAATATCGGGTATATCCTTCCTATGATCTTGTCTATCGAAAGGAACGTAGCGATGAAATAGTAGATAAGGATGATCGCGAGCCATGTAGTCGGTTTTGCAAATGCGTTAGTAACGCCGTTCTGTGTGCAGAGCTCAACGAGCAGTCCCGCAGGTCCTACAGCGAATACGGTTCCTACCATGATAAGGAGGACTACCGAGAACGCTCTCATTACCTGCTTCATTGCGTTTCCGAGGTAAATTCCGGAAACTTCTGCGATAGACTTTCCTTCGTTCCTCTCAGAAAGCATACCTGAGAAGTAGTCGTGAACGCCTCCCGCGAAAATAGTACCGAATGTGATCCACAGGAATACGATAGGTCCCCACAGAGCGCCCTGGAGGGCACCGAAGATAGGTCCGAGTCCTGCGATGTTAAGAAGTTCTACAAGGAAAAGTTTCCACTGCGGCATAACTACGTAGTCAACACCATCGTTGATAGCAACGGCAGGTGTTTCGCGGTCATCAGGTCCGAACGTATTATCTACGAACTTACCATATGTAAAATAACCGCAGACCAGTAATGCCAGGCAAATCAAAAAGCTCAGCATGGTTGCTCCTTTCTTGCAGCATATGATTGCTGTGAATGAAATAATTGAGAATAATAATAAATTTATATGCCCCGGTTCGCCCCGGGTATCAACGTCAGTCCGCCCCGCAGCTGGACCCGGCGTTCGCATCATGTTTATTGTTTGTGAATATTCTGTGATGTCCCTGTGAAGTTCCACCTATATTATATCTCATATCCCGAAAAATGTTAGGAAAATTTTTCATTTTTATACATCAGAGCACCATTGGCTAAATGTACGCGATCCGATACATAAACAGCCCAAATATGCGGTTTTTAGCACATTGAATCACCATACGCATGTTTTATATATCAATAAATAACAATATATTCTCGTATTTTTTGTCTATAAATACAACTTTCCAGCTTCTCACATTTTTTCGGAAAAGAACGATAATGCACTTTTTATTGTACATGTTCAGTGCAAAAATGGAGCGTACCGCCGGAGTTTCGCCTGCCGCGATTTATATTTATGCATTTTATACAATAAAAAACGCATCTGCGGCTTTCCCCTCCCGGAAAAGTGCCCGATGCGTCAAAATCATTTAATTGTTTATGCAGTTTACAGCAGCGCTTCCATTTTTTCCGCGAATGTCCTGTGTCCCTGCTCGGTGAAATGTACTCCGTCATAGGCGAGCTGTACGCCGAACTCGCTTGCGTCTGTGAATGCCACGCCGAGTTCTTCAGCTGTCTTCTTGTAAAGCTGAGGCAGCATCTCCGATTCAACGACGAATCTCTTCTTGTCTGCCCATGTGCCCTGCTTCATAGGTACCGGAGCTATTATCCTGATATCTACAGGCACGCCTGAATGCTGTACGTTCTTTACAAATGTCTTCAGAGCTTCGTTGACGTCTTCCGCTGTCGTCTCAGGATCTTTCAGGATGTCGTTCGTCCCGAGCATGATCCAGAGAGGAACGTTCTCGCCTTCCTTAACGTTCTGCTTTATGACTCTGAGTACGACTTCCGTGCTGTATCCCGGCTTAGGGATCATCCTTCCGTTGCCGCCCATGTCGACGACATTGATCCCGAGTTTACTTTTAAGGATCCCCGTCCAGCGCTTGTTGAGCATATACCTCGTTCCCAGCGCGGATCTCGGGTCATAGCCCCATGTATTAGAATCTCCCAGACAAATCAACGTACGCATAATAAAATCCTCCTGCTGAAATATATACGCGCAGCCAGGCTGCGGTTTCTCATGATCTCACATACAAATATTATATCACTAAAGGGGGCGATACGTGATAGCGTTTAGTCTTTTTGGAAAAAATTATGACGGGGAAAATATGTTTTCCACGCGGTATTCGAAAAATATGATCAGCGCTTTCTTAAATAGCGACATCTTCCTTTTTGTGTCATCTACACTCTTGATATAGTCCTTATCTTCCTTCAACAGTTTATCAAATGAGATATCGTATTCATCACTGATCATTTTCAATGATGACATGTCCGGATAGTTCTTATTATTTTCCCAATTGGAGACAGTCTGCCTGGTAACATGGAACTTGTCCGCGAACTGCTGTTGACTCAAACCATATGCTTTTCGTATTGCAGCGATCTTTTCACCCAAAGTCATAGTCATCACCTCTCTTTATTATCAATGATAATTGATAAAGGTACAGGCTATCAAGCAAGAATCGTTTTACATCTTAGTAACGTAAAAAAATCAACAGGCAGGCATGGACCTGTTTATCGTATGCGTCGGACACCTCCGGTCGCTGCGCTCAGCCGCTCTGCGTCTGCCGCTCCGCTCCCTTCGCTCTCCTGATTTGCACTGCGGCTGAAGCCGCGCAAATCAGGGACGGGACTCTCCAGTTCGCGGGTTCGAGTCCCGTTAGTAACGCAAAAAAATCATCAGGCAGGCATAGACCTGTTTATGGTATGCGTCGGACACCTCCGGTCGCTGCGCTCAGCCGCTCTGCGTCTGCCGCTCCGCTCCCTTCGCTCTCCTGATTTGCACTGCGGCTGAAGCCGCGCAAATCAGGGACGGGACTCTCCGGTTCGCGGGTTCGAGTCCCGTTAGTAACGCAAAAAAATCAACAGGCAGGCCGTACGGCCTGCCTGTTGATTTTTTTAACGGAGGACACGGGACTCAACCGTATACCGCACAACCTTTGCATTTACTGGGCTTTCATTTATGCAGGGTCCGTAATGGGGCCGTCATCACTATTTTCCCAAATATCATATATTTATTTTGTAATTCCTGTTGACATATATATAAACGTATGGTATAACATAATTGTCAAGAGGAAAGGCCGAAAGGCAGGAGGAAAAGAAAATGACAAAACAGGAAGTTATGGATAGATTGAACGAACTCGAAACAACATCTACAGACGAATGGAAAGCTGTTGACGATCACGATTACTACTACTATACAGCATACGCAAAGGATTGGGAAAACTACGGCAAGAGCCGCACATATATCACCGCTTACGAGAAGCGCACAACAACACATCATCTGAAATCGCTTGACTGCGGATACTACGACAATCAGACGAACGAATATCATCCGGGCATGATCAATATCATGACAATCGACGCCAAGACTTTTCAGAGAAAATTTTAGTAAATGAATAGGAGGAAAACGAAATGAAGAAGATCATCAATCAGAAGAGATACGACACCGAGACAGCGACCTGTATCGGCTCGGACAGCTACAGCACCCCGAGAGATTTTAATCACTGGTCGGAAACATTGTACCAGAAGCGGACCGGTGAGTTTTTCCTTTACGGTGAGGGCGGGCCGATGTCAAGATACGCCATCGCTACAGGGCAAAATGAGTGGTCCGGCGGCGAGCAGATCACCCCGCTGAGTTTTGACAAGGCCCGCCAGTGGGCGGAGGAGCATCTCGACGCCGACACCTACGAAAGCACTTTTGGTGAGGTCACGGAAGACGGGAGCAAGACGGCCGCCCTTTTCTCACTTTCGACCGCCACGACGGAACTCATCACACGAATCGCATCGGTAACGGGTATGGGTAAATCCGAGGTCATAGAAGCGGCCGTGAAGGATTATGCCGAGAAGGTAAAAGCGCAATAAAAAAAGGGCCTTGCGGCCCGAAAAAAGAAAAATAAAGGTAAATTGAGTGTTAGCCCGAACATTTAGCGTTTAACCATGTTACTATATCTAACACCTATATTATACCACAAAAAATCGCCCGAGGATTTCTCCCCGGGCTTTTATAGTAAAGGAGGCTAACCCGCCCAGGCGAATCACCTCCTGAGCGGGCTACTGCTTAC
>JBJETC010000044.1:0-4111 GCA_051883115.1 Anaerovoracaceae bacterium | reverse complement strand
GGCAAAAGGGAAAATCAAGGCAAATAAAAGACAAAAAAGGAAAATATACGGAAAATGAAGATATTAAGAGCTGTTTTCAAACGAACGTTATTCGTGCTTCTCGCGGCGGTCACTGAGGTCGTGCTGCTGTTCCTCCTCATCAGGTTCCTCGACTCCAGGGCGGCCTGGATCGAAGGCGTGATGAGGATACTCGCCATATTCATAGCTGTATTCGCCGCGTCGAACAGCCGGCACCTGTCGTTCGACGTCATGTGGATAATACTTGTCCTCATATTCCCTGTCGCCGGCACGGCGCTGTACCTTTTTCTCGGCACGAGCCTCGTCAGCAGCCGCACGACGAAAGCCCTCGTGCGGTCGACAAAGGACGCGGAACAGTATTACATCCAGAACGAAGACGTTTTCGCGCGAGCATGCTCTGAGTTCCCTGAAAAAGCGGGGACGTTCCACTACATTTCCCGCAAGGCGGGCTTCCCTATCTACCCTGACAGGCATTACGACTACTATCCGTTCGGGGAAAAAGGCTACCCTGTCATGCTCGAGGAACTGAAAAACGCGAAGGAATTCATTTTTCTCGAATATTTCATCATAGAGGAAGGCGACATGTGGGACGGCATCCACGAGATCCTGAAGCAGAAGGCCGACGAAGGGCTTGATGTCAGGGTCATGTACGACGATGCCGGTTCTATGAACACTTTGTCGTTCCACTATGCGAAGCAGCTAGAGGCTGAAGGCATCAAAGCCGTGCCTTTTAACAGGATAAACCCTGTGATATCGACGATCATGAACCACCGCGACCACAGGAAGATCATGGTCATAGACGGCGTCACAGCTTTTTCGGGCGGTGTGAACCTCGCCGACGAGTATATAAACAGAAAAAAGCGTTTCGGTGTCTGGAAGGACAACATGATCCGCGTCAGGGGCGAAGCTGTCTGGTCGTTTACGGTCATGTTCCTCACGCACTGGAACGCTCTAAGAAAAGAAGATGATGATTTCACGGTCTTCAGGAGAAATATCGATGCCGGGGCGTCTGAGCCGGGGCCGTCACAGGGATATATCGCCGCATACGGCGAAACTCCGCTGGATGACCAGATCATCGCGCAGGACATATATATAAATATCATAAACAGCGCGGAAAAATACTGCTGGATCATGACGCCTTATCTCATCATCGACAACGAGATGGTGAACGCGCTCGTGCTTGCTGCCGGACGCGGTGTCGACGTCAGGATCATAACGCCGGGGATCCCGGATAAAAAGACGGTTTTCGACATCACGAGGAGCTTTTACAAGCCGCTCACGGAAGGCGGCGTGAAGATCGGCGAATACACGCCGGGCTTTGTCCACGCGAAGGTTTTCGTTTCAGACGATGTCTGCGCCACGGTCGGCACCGTGAACCTCGACTACCGCTCGCTTTACCTGCACTTCGAAAACGGGACTTACCTGTGCGGGAGCAGAGCGGTAGAAAATATCAGGAATGACTATGAGGAGACATGGGACGCCTGCAAGGTGATCGAGCCAGGGATGAACAAGGTAGGCTTCATAAAAGCTTTCTTTGTGACATGCCTCAAACTTTTCGCGTCCCAGATGTAAGTGTGCTGCGGGCCGGAATCAGGCTTCCGACGCATCCGCAGCTGCCGCGGAGGAGACATGGGTTTCCTGAGCTTCCTTCGCGTCCTCATTATGAAGTTTTTTTATCATCCTGAGGTTGAGTACGATCGCTACAGCGAGCGAAATGAGGTCAGCTGCCGGCTGAGCCCACGCGAGCCCGTTGATGCCGATCAGGGCCCTGAAAACGAACAGCGCCGGGATGTAAACGATCCCCTGACGGCAGACCGAGAGCCAGAGCGACGGTGTCGCGGCGCCGACTGCCTGCAGCGCGTTCACGAGAGAGTAATATAAACCGAACAGCCATGCTGTCGAGAGCATTATCCTCGAGAACGTGACGCCGTAGTCAAGAGCGCCCGGAGTTGTCAGGAAGACGTGTACGAGCGGGCGTGCGAAGATGAAGCAGACAGCCGTGACTGCACCGCAGATCACCAGGCTGAAAAGCGCTGTGAATCTCAGCGATTTCTTGAAGCGGTCCATGTTTTTCGCCCCGTAGCAGTAGCCGAGGAGCGGCTGTACGCCCTGCCCTATCCCGATACCGATGAGCGAGACGATCATCAGGACCTTGGCGCTGACGCCGTAAGCTGCGACTTCGAGGTCGCCGTACTGCGACATCATGCTGTTCGTGATCATCTGTGAGATGCTCATGAGGAGGTTGGCGAGAGACGCAGGGACGCCGATGGCGAAAACGCCGGAAGCGATGTGATCGCCCATCTTGAAGTCGGAAAGCTTTATGCTGAGCATCGATTTGCCGGTCCAGAAATAGATCAGGTAGTAAAGGGCGCCGACGACATTACCGATAACTGTCGCGATAGCTGCTCCCGTTACGCCCCAGTCAAATACGAGGATCATGATCGGGTCCAGGATGACGTTCAGCAGGTTGCCGATGAGTGTGCCGAGCATGGCCTCAGTCGAGCGGCCTTCTGCACGGAGGATGTTCGTGTAGCAGTTTGATATGATCGAGAAGACACCGCATGTCGATACGATCAAAAGGTAAGTCTTCGTGTATGACCATGTTTCCCTGCTTGCGCCGAGGATGCGGAGAAGCGGGTCGATAAATATGATCATGAGGGCCATGATCACGAGGCCTACAGCGACGCCGCCCCACATGCAGAACGAGCTGACTTTTTTTGCGTATTCCCTGTCGCCGCGGCCGAGCGCGCGGGATATAACGGATGTCCCGCCCATGCCGAACAGCGTGCCGAGTGACATGTATATGAGGAACACCGGCGTTGCGAGGGAGACGGAGGCTACCATGTAGTCGTTGTGTGTCTGGCCTATGAAAAACGTGTCCGCGAGGTTATACACGAGAACCATCATCATTGCGGCGATGGCCGGGATTATGTTCCTCAGGACCGCGCCGGATACTGAGCCTTCAGTAAAATTTTTTTCTGCGGTAGATTTTTTATTTTCCATGGATCTGCGCCTCACTTTCAAAATTCCTTTACGCTGTCGAGATAACGGCAGATGCGTCCGAGATATTCCCGGAAGCTCGCTTTTTCCTCATCGCTGAGCGGCGAGAGGATGGCGTTCTCTGTTTTACGGCGGCTGTCGACAGCCTGCGACAGGATGTTTTTCCCCTTATCAGTCAGCTGTGCGGTCTTGCCGCGGCCTCCGTCAGGTGATGGCGCGATGCTCACGAGGCCTTTCTGGTCGAGCCTGTGGACGACGCCGGAAACTGTCGGCTGCGAAGAGCTGAAGTGCTTTTCGAACTCGGTGAGACGGACCGGTCCTGCCCCGCACGATTCGATGTATTCGAGATACATGAGCTGCGAGAGCGTGAGACCGCTTGCCGCGAGGTCGCTGTTCGCTTCCTTGGCGACTCTGTCGCTTATTTTTTTTATCATTAGACCACACTCCGTTTTTTCTTCTGACATTGCTTTGCCTTTCTTTTATATGATTGACTGGAGTTTGATTAGCCTTGACCGAAGTTCGATCAAAGGCTTATCAAAATGTTTTTTTACTAACATAGCGTGCTATCATAGCTCGCTATTATAATAGCCCGCTATGATATGAATGTCAATGCCAGATCGGAAAAAATGTCAGACAGGTCCGTACATTGTGGTATAACAGGCTGTTTTTGAGGCGGCGCGCGGCGAGCACGCCGTTTTTCCATGAGTCTGCAAAGGGTGTTGACAAATATCTCTAATTAGATTAAAATGCATCTAGTTAGAGATATAAGGAGGCGCGAGAAAAATGAATGATGATAATTACATCCTCGTCAAGATGCATCGGATCATCAACGAGATAGACCGCGGGACAGCACATATCGCAGCCGGGTACGATCTGACACTCAGCCAGTTCGGCGTCCTGGAGGCGCTTTACCACATCGGCGACCTCACTGTCGGAGAAGTAAAGAAGAAGATCCTCTCTTCCGACGGGACGATCCCGGTCGTCGTGAAGAACCTCGAGAAGCAGGGGCTCATCTGCCGCAGGCAGGATCCGGCCGACAAGAGAAAAAGCATCCTGTCGCTCACCGATCAGGGGAAAAACGTGATCTCGAAGG
>JBJETC010000043.1:0-4164 GCA_051883115.1 Anaerovoracaceae bacterium | reverse complement strand
AGTCAACGCATAAAATACCCACTTTACATGATAGTAAAGTGGGTATTTTTTATTTTGACGATTCATAATGCGAGCTCACGGTGTCAGATCATCCGATCAGATATGCTGTCCTTTCAAAATCATTTTTATTGACATAGATCTAATACTCGCAGTGCTGACTATGCGTCCCTATTCGAACTTCTTACCGCTGCCCCAGGCGTCGCCTACTCTTTCGCCGATCCTGTAGTAGCCTCTGGTGAACGTATCGAAGCAGAAAGCGTTGAGCTTCTCAGGATCCACGTTGCCGTCAGCGTCGAGCACCTTCTCGTCAGCGCAGACATTCTCTATCTTACCTACGATCCTGAAATCATCGCCGTCATCTACATGATCGACCGTGCACTCGAGCGTGATCGGGAATTCCTCGATTATAGGAGCGTTTACTCTCGCGCTCTTCACCGCGTGAAGCCCTGTCCTCGCGAACTTGTCCTCTACATTGTTCCCGCTCGCGATACCGAAGTAATCCGCCTCAGCGAGGTGATCCACGTCAGCTACAGCAAGCGTGAAAGCATTGTTCTTCAGGATGTTCTTTGTCGTCTTGTGCCCTTTGCTTATATTAAGAGCCACCTTGTCATTGCCGCAGATACCGCCCCACGCCATGTTCATGACATCAGGCTTTCCGTTCTCGTCGTACGTTCCGATCATGAGTACAGGCATCGGATAAAGGTACGGTTTAACACCAAGATCTTTTCTCATAATTTGACCCTCCCTTAAAACTTTTTCTGTAGACATTATATCATTTTCCGAAATCTGTTGACATTCATTTTATATTTGATACAATATAATCGTTCTAAAGATAGCGCCATCGTTAGATTTATATGATAAATGAAAGAAGGTGAACCTCAATGCCTCGTTATGACATTGCAATCATAGGCACAGGCCCCGCAGGTCTCGAAGCTGCGATAACAGCGAAGATCAGGAACAAGAATATCCTCCTTCTCGGAGATAAAGATCTCAGCGGCAAGATCCAGAACGCGCACACAGTAAAGAACTATCTCGGACTCCCTGACATTTCAGGGCACGAGATGCAGGAAGCTTTCAAGAAGCATCTTGATTCCGCCGGCATAAGCATCACTGACGAAAGAGTAAGCAATGTTTATGCCATGGGCGATTACTTTGCGATCCAGACGGGCTCTCCTGAGGACATGTACGAAGCAAGTACAGTCATACTCGCGACCGGAGTATCCCCTGTCAGCACGCTCGACGGCGAAGACAGACTCCTTGGCCACGGTGTAAGCTACTGCGCGACATGCGACGGTCCTCTCTACAAGGGAAAACGTGTCGCAGTCATCGGATACAGCAAAGCTCAGGAAAGCGAAGCCGACTACCTAAGCGAGCTCGCATCGGAAGTCATCTACATCCCTATGTACAAGGAAGACGTCGATGTAAAGCCTGAGGTCAAAGTCCTCCGTGAAAAGCCGGTCTCAGTACGTTCGGATCTGAGAGGAGTCGCTCTCGTTACAAATGCAGGCGAGCATCAGACAGACTGCGTTTTCATCCTGAGAGAAAGCATCGCGCCGGATAAGCTCGTTCCCGGCATCGAAACAGAGAACGGCCATATAAAAACGGCGCAGGATATGTCTACGAATCTTCCGGGCCTTTTCGCAGCCGGAGACGTCACAGGAACACCTTATCAGTATATAAGAGCAGCAGGTCAGGGAAACGTCGCTGCCCTCTCAGCAGTTGCTTTTCTTGCAGCAAAAAAGTAAATCAAAGTGTTAAGGAGATAAAAAATGGTTAAAGTTATAAATTCAGCAGATTTCGATCAGGTACTCTCAAGCCCTTCAGCAGTAGTCGACTTCTCGGCGACATGGTGCGGACCATGCCACATGATGGCACCGGTAATGGACAAGCTTTCAGACGAACTCGCCGGAAAAATGGACTTCTACAACATCGATGTCGATGAGAACCAGGAACTCGCGATCCGCTACGGCATCACAAGCATCCCGTGCCTCATCGTATTCCGTGACGGAAAAGAAGTCGATAGAAAAGTAGGCTTCATGCCTGAACCAACTATAAAACCTGTACTTGAGAAATACGCAGAATAAGCAGAACAGGGAAAATAGCAAATCAGAAAGCCGCAGTAGATATAATGACAAAAGCTGAAGTTAACAAAACTGAACAGGAAAAAACAAACAAGGATCCAAGAGATAACAGCGACGGCAGATACGACGCCCTGAAGCTCGAAAACCAGCTCTGCTTCCCTCTTTACGCGGCAGCCAGAGCCGTTGTCAGGAACTATACGCCGTACCTCAAACCGCTCGGCCTGACGTACACACAGTACATCGTGCTTCTCGTGCTGTGGGAAAATGACAACATCAGGGTGAGCAGTCTGTGCGAGAGTCTTCATCTCGACAACGGGACCGTTACCCCGGTCCTGAAGAAGATGGAGAAAAACGGTCTCCTGATCAGGAACCGCCTCAAGGACGACGAGCGCGTCGTTATCGTGAGCCTGACTGACGAAGGCTGGGCCATGCGTGAAAAAGCGCTCTCTGTCCCTGAAAAACTCGGCTGCGGGTGCTGCTTCGATTTGGGTCAGGAAGACTCAAAGACTCTCAGCTCCCTGCTGTACAGGATCCTGAACGAAATAGACATCAAGCAATAGCAGCAAACAGTGTTTTCATTTTCCGGGCCTGCTTTGACATATGTCCCCATACCTTTCCAAAGGTATCGGTGCATACGTCAGAGCAGGTCTTTTTTTACAGAGATTTAACCTTTATCAGCCTTTATTCTCTTGTTTTTTCATGTAATTGAATTAAAATAAATAAGTTATCTCAGAAAGAAAGGATGTGGTATATATGGACGAAGTCTTCAGCACCAAGGAAGAAGCAATCAAGGCCTACATCGATGCCCTGCGCGAGAAAAACGAGAGCAGGATGCGAAGTATATACCCGCATCTGGAGCCGGTCGATGTCTCGGTGGAACTCGAGAACGATCCCGATCTGATTCCTGATTTCTGCAGTCTTTCAGACGATCACACCATAGCGGAAGTCCTCATGCCGGCCGATGAGACCGTGCAGAAAAAGATCCTCAGGAACCTCGACGACTACCGCGTGCTCTACATCTTCAACTTCATGCCTAAGGACGAGATCACAGATGCCCTTGGCCTTGTCAGCGACGGAAGACGTGGAAGACTGCTCAACAAAATGCGCGAAGGAGATCAGGTCGTCATAAAGCAGCTGCTCGGCTACGATGAGGACACTGCCGGCGGTATCATGACTACCGAGTTCCTTGCGATGCACGGGACCGATACTGTCGGAAGAGCGATCGAAAAGATAAGAAACGGTTCGTCTAAGATCATGAACTGCGACGATGTTTTTATCATCGACGATACTTACCGCCTCAAAGGCATAGCAATGCTGAAGGACATACTCCTCGCCACCGACGAAACAGAACTCATAAACGTATGCGATACGGAGTATATAAGCTGCAGTCCTGACACTGACCAGGAGGAAGTTTCCAGGCTCGTTTCGAAATACGATCTAAAAGCCATACCTGTAATCAACAGCAAGGGCATCATGCTCGGTATCATCACTGTCGATGATGTAATCGATGTCATCGAAGAAGAGCATACCGAGGATATGTACGGGATGGCCGGCGTAAGCAAGGAAGAAGACCTGAACACGACTGTAGGCGAGTCTGTCCGCCTGAGGCTCCCGTGGCTCGTAATAAACCTTCTCACAGCTTTTATCGCGGCCTTCGTAGTCAGGGAATTTGAAGGAACGATCGCGAAAGTCGTCGCCCTTTCGGCTACCATGTCGATCATAACGGGAATGGGCGGAAACGCCGGGACTCAGACGCTTTCCATCATGATAAGGAGCATAGCGCTCGATAAGGTCCGTGACAGGAGCAAGATAGCGATGCTCGCGAAGGAAACAGCTCTCGGGCTGCTTGACGGCGCGGCAGTCGGGCTGATCGCCGGCGCAGTGATAGCACTCATCTATCATAACTTCTATCTCGGCGTCATAACATTCATAGCCATGATCCTGAACATGATCATAGCAGGCATAACGGGAGTCGTGATACCGCTCGCACTCGAGAAACTGCACCTCGACCCTGCCCTCGCTTCGTCGATATTCCTGACGACAGCGACGGACACCCTGGGATTCTTCATATTCCTCGGACTCG
>JBJETC010000042.1:0-4169 GCA_051883115.1 Anaerovoracaceae bacterium | reverse complement strand
GCCGATGATACTTGGTGGGCGACTGCCTGGGAAAGTAGGTCGTTGCCGGTTCAGCTCTCTAATTCTAACAGGCTGTCATAGATGACAGGCTGTTTTTTTTTATCTTAAAACTATGTGGGCGTTGATATTGCTTTATAGTTGACGATAATGTAAAATTATTCCGCAGAGGAGGAAATACGAATGACTGTTCTGAAGATCATTTTTTCAGTATTGATATGCGTGCCGTGTTTCTTTCTTTTTGCGTGGTTATACAGGAACCTGGTCAGGACGTCAGTCGAAAGCGACAGGGCGGAGCGTGAGGAAGATGCGAAAAAAGCCGAGCGCAGAGCCGAGAGACGCAGGAGAGAACGTTATTACGACGACTCGTACTATGACAGCGGTTCATATTATGATAACAGCGGATACTACGATGACGATGACAGGGACTACCGGGACAGAAGGCATCGCAGAAGGAGAAGATAATGGGGAAAGGCATTTTTATCTCATTCGAAGGCACTGACGGGACCGGGAAGTCGACTCAGATAGAGCTGCTTCGTGACCGCATGCATGAGCTCGGGAGAGAGACACTTTGTCTCAGGGAGCCGGGCGGTACCGAGATAGGGGAAAAGATAAGGGACATACTGCTCGACGTCTGCAACAGCGAGATGGACAGCAGGACAGAAGCCCTTCTTTACGCTGCTTCGAGGGCACAGCTCGTATCGCAGGTCATAAAGCCTGCGCTAGACGAAGGTATGATCGTGATATGCGACAGATACGTCGATTCGAGCTACGCGTATCAGGAGTACGCGCGCGGCCTCGGGGACCCGGTAAGGGAAATAAATGATTTCGCTACAGACGGGATCATGCCTGACATTACTTTTCTGCTCGTGCTCGATGCGGAAAAAGGGATGAGCAGGATAAAAGATCATCCACTCGACAGGATCGAGAGCGAAGGAAGCGGTTTCATGACAGAAGTAGGAAGCGCCTACCTTAAGATCGCCGGGAAATACCCGGACAGGATCGTAGTGACGGACGCTTCAAGGCCGGCAGACGAGATATCGCGCGAGATAACAGGCAGAGTCGAGAGGATCATGGCATGACCCTTAAGGATTTCGAGAAATACGGAAAAGGCGTGGAGGAGCTCGAAGCGGCAGTGCAGAGAGGGAACGTCAGCCACGCGTATATTTTTGAGGGCGAAAAGACGATAGACAAGGACGGCCTCGCGCTTGCCTTTGCCAGAGCGCTGCTTTGCCCTGAAAAACCGGGGATCGGCTGCGGCGTCTGCCCGACGTGCAGGAAGATAACGGACGGTAACTACGAAGACCTTTATACCGTCAGGCCGGAGCAGGCTTCGGGGAAAAAGACGAAAGTAAGCTCCATAAGGGACGCGGATGTAGAAGAACTCCAGGAGCGCCTCATAACGAAGCCATCGGCCGGGGACAGGAACATCGCGATCATCTCTTCGGCAGGCCTCATGACGAAGAGGGCACAGACGAGGTTCTTAAAGACTCTCGAAGAACCGGCTCCGGGCACGGTCATAATCCTGCTTTGCGAGAACGTGTACGACCTTCTCCCGACGATAAACTCGAGATGCGTCACGGTGAGGCTAGCCGTCACGACAGATGCTGAAAGACCTGAGATGGCGGATCAGGCGGCCGAGATACTCGGCATGATAGAAAGGAAGAGTTTTTTCTTTGATATAAAGGAGCTGCTCGACAAGGTGATCTCGAGCAGGGAGGACGCGTACGACCTGCTTTATGCCATGGAAGACGAGATCGGCCGTGACATAGATGAAAGCGGGCGCAAGTACGGGCTTTCGGCGTGCAGCGCGGCCATAGAGCTCATAGAAAAGACAAAACGAGCGGTCAGAGCGAATGTGAGTTATAATTATGCTGTGAGAGCTTTGATCTTAAAATTGGAGGATATTATATAATGACGGAGATCGTAGGGGTAAAATTCAACAGCAGCGGCAGAATGTACTATTTCAGCCCGGGTGATCTTACGATAGAAAAAGGTGAGAGTGTCATCGTCGAAACGGCGAGGGGAACCGAATACGGCACTGTCACTATGAGGAACGTGGAAGTTGAGGACGATAAGATCGTCAAGCCACTGAAAAAAGTCGTCAGGAAGGCGACTGAAGAGGACGAGAAAAGGCACGAGCAGAACATGTCTCAGAAGGAAGAGGCAAAGCGTATCTGCCGTGAGAAAATAAAGGAACACGGCCTTGAGATGAAGCTCATCGACGTGGAATACACTTTTGACAACAACAAGATAATCTTTTACTTCACGGCCGATGGGAGAGTCGATTTCAGAGAGCTCGTCGTCGATCTCGCGAGCGTTTTCCATATGAGGATAGAGCTGAGGCAGATCGGTGTCAGGGACGAGGCCAGGATGATGGGCGGCATAGGCTGCTGCGGCAGGGATCTCTGCTGCGCTTCGTGGCTGAGGGATTTCCAGTCGGTATCGATAAAAATGGCGAAGACGCAGGGGCTTTCGCTCAACCCGACGAAGATATCGGGCGTATGCGGGAGACTTCTTTGCTGTCTCAACTTTGAAAATGATACTTATCTCGAGCTGAAAAAAGGTCTGCCTGACCTGAATGAGCGTGTGCAGACAGAGAAAGGCCTCGGGAAAGCTATAGATACGGATATCATCAAAGGAACGGTAAAAGTCAGACTTTTCTCCGGTGAGACTGATGACAACGGTAACGAGAAGCTGGATACGGATATCTACGTGTTCAGGAAGCAGGATGTCATGTGTCTCGGTAAGGGGACGTTCAAGTCGCTTGGCGAGGTGCCTGAGTTCGTGAGGACGTCTGAGCCTGAGGACGAGAACAGCGATGACGATGTCGATGCTGTGCTGTTCTCGGACGGCGGACCTGTGGATGAGGACTCGGATGTCGTTGAGTTCAGCAGGGGAAGTGCTGATGCCGGTGAAGATGGGGCCGGTGAGGGCGCGGATGCCTCTGGATCTGGGCGCGATGGCGGAAATGGCGGAAGCAGCGCCGGGAGGGATGGATCCGGAAACGCAGGCAGCGGCAGAAATGGAGATAATGGCGCCGGGAATGGCGGAAAAGATGGCGGAAACGGCGCTGGAAATGGCGCCGGGAATGGCGCCGGCCGCAGACGCAGGAACAGGAACCGCGGCGGCCGCAGGAACGACGGCAGGCAGCGCAGCGGGCGCGGCGACAGGGATCGCGAGCGCGCGGCGAGCGGCGAAAGGAACGACGGCGGAAATGGCGAGTCGGAGCAGAAGGGCCGCGGCGGTCAGAGGAACAGGCGCGGCGGGCGCAAAGGCGGCGGAAGGAACGAAGCTCAGGCTGAGAAGGCCGGGCAGCGCGAAAACGCTTCGCAGCAGCAGGACCGCGGACAGCAGAACGGACAGGGAAGACGCAGGAGGAACAGCCGCGGGAGAAAACGCAGCCGCGGCGGTAACGGCGCCGCAGGCTCCGGTAACGCTGACAGGAACGAGAAATGATAAGAAGAGATGACACGGGGTTCGGCGGCATAAAGATCTGCCAGGAACCTTCGCATTTCTGCTACGGAGTGGACGCGGTCATGATCGCGTCCTTCGCTTCTGATATCATTAACAGCAGGAAAAAGAAGCCGGGCTCGATAGTAGACCTCGGCACGGGAAACGGCATAATCCCGCTCATCATTTCGCACAAGACAGATATCCCCGACATCAGAGGGATAGAGCTCATAAAGGAAAACTACGACCTGGCTGTGATGAGCGCACGCGAAAACGGACTTGCAGACAGGATAAGCTTTGTAAACGCAGACATAGCGGACCTCGCGAGATGGGACGAGGGAGAAGGCGCAGAGCCGCCGATCCCGAAGGATTCCGTGGATGCTGTCGTTTCAAACCCTCCGTATATATCAGACGGAGGCGGCATAAAGTGCGCGGGGAGCGCAAAGACTGCGGCGCGTCACGAAGTCACCGCAGGGCTCGACGGCTTCCTGAGCTACGGATCGGACATCCTTAAGTATCACGGTGATTTTTTCATGATCCACAAGGCGTTCAGACTTCCCGAGATCATCTGTGCCGCGAGGGAGCATGCTCTCGAGGCGAAAAAGATCATGCTCGTGAGCGGTATAAGGGGAGAAAAGCCGGAGCTCGTGCTCATACATTTTGTCAAAGGCGGAGGCCGGGGTGCAGAGTTCCTGCCGCAGCTCGGGATCAGGGAGCGC
>JBJETC010000041.1:0-4195 GCA_051883115.1 Anaerovoracaceae bacterium | reverse complement strand
CTCTGTCATTTATACCCGCCCTGTTCCTTTGAATCAACGATTTTATACGATATAATATTTTATCATACGTAAAAACCTATTGCAATAAATGTATTTTATCAAGTGCATTTTGACGGACGGTGAAAGGAAAGATATGCGGGGAAAATCGAACGGCAATGACGCGGAGCCGAGGATAAACACAGTGAGCGACTACCTGAAGCAGACTTTCGGCAGGAAGATGATAAAGCTGTCGATAGACGGAGGCTTCACCTGCCCTAACAGGGACGGGACAAAAGGTACCGGAGGCTGTCTTTTCTGCAGCAGCGGAGGCGGCGGAGGCTTTGCGTCCGACATAGACGGCCAGATAAAGCTCCTTTCGAAAAAATGGCCTGATGCGGGGTATCTCGCGTATTTCCAGGAACACACGAACACATACGCTCCTGTCGATGAGCTCAGGGAAAAATACAGCCGCGCTCTGGCGGACCCGCGCATAGAAGGACTTGTCATAGGTACGAGGCCTGACTGCCTGCCCCCTGATGTGCTCGATCTTCTCGGCGTGATAAAAAGCAGTCATTTCATGTGGGTAGAGCTCGGCTTCCAGACATCGAAGCCTGAGACGGTAAGGCTCATAAACCGCTGTTACGATAACAGCGTATTCAGAAAAGCGGTGAGCGATCTCTCTTCGCTCGGGATAGATACGGTCGGCCACATGATCCTCGGCCTTCCCGGCGAATCGCGTGATGACATGATGAGGACGATGGATTACATGATAGAAAGCGGGATCCGGGGTATAAAATTCCACCTGCTGAATGTCGTGAAAGGCGCGAGGCTTGCGGAGGAATTCCCGGGATACCAGCCTTTTGCCAGCATGGACGAATACATAGACCTCGTGTGCGATATGCTTGAGCGCCTGCCGCGTGATATAGTCGTGCACAGGCTCACTGCCGACGCTCCGAGATCAGAGCTCATAGCGCCGGAATGGAGCTATAAGAAGAGGACGATCCTTAACGGGATATATCACGAGCTGAGAGAGCGCGGCACATACCAGGGCGCTAAGCTCGGGTGATCCCGGAGAACACTCACGCGAAATCATTCCCGGCTTCTTTCCGGTAGATCGCGAACGAGACAGCCGCGGTGCAGAAGTCGGCGATGAGCTGCGTCAGGATGATCCCGTCCATACCGAAGAAGTGATCGAATATGAGGAGCATCGGTATGTTGAATGCCAGCTGCCTTATGACCGCGAGGAAAAGCGAGATCTTCCCTTTTCCAACAGCTTCGAAGAAGAACACGTAATTGAAGCACATGAACATCACAGGAGACGCGAGACACCTCGCTCTGAGGAAATGGCTCCCCGCCGCTATGGTCGCGCTGTCGTTTATAAAAACGGACATGACGTCCCCTGCGAATATCTCATAAAGCACCGTGCATATGAGAGCGAACGAAATGCCCCATATGCGCGAGCATCTCAAGACTTTTTTCATCCTCTCCCTGCTGCCTGAAGCGTAATTATATCCTATGAGAGGCATCATGCCGAGGCATATGCCTACGCCCGTGTTGAGCGGGATCCTCTCTGCCTTCAGGACTATCCCTATGGCTGCAACAGCGATATCTCCGTGAGCTGACGAAAGCCTGTCTATAACTATATTAGTCACGTCAAAAAGGAACATCGTGAGACCTGAAGGTATCCCGACCCCGAAGACAGCCGCGATATCATTTTTCCCGGGAAGACCACACGACGGATCGAGCGTCAGTACCGACTTTTTCGACATCGCCATGAAGCATATGATGAAATAAACCGCGGAAACGCAGTTAGACAGCATCGTGGCAGACGCTGCGCCTATGATCTCATGACCCTTCGGCATTATAACGAACATGAATATCGGGTCGAGCACGACGTTGAGGACGCACCCCATGCTCGTGCCGAACGCCGCGAGCCCTGATTTTCCTGTAGATCTCATGATGTTGCTCATCGCGATGGTGAGGACTGACGGCAGAGCGCCGAGCACGATCACATAAAACGTGTACTGTCTCGCGTATCTGATGGTATTTGAACTTGCCCCCAGCAGGACGAGAAGCCTGTCCATGTTGAAATAGACTATCAGAGAAAAGATCACGGAACATGCGATGGATCCGTAAAAGCAGAACGAGCAGACTTTCCCTGCCTCTTTCGTCCTTCCTGAGCCAAGCAGCCTTGAGATGAGGCTCCCTCCGCCCGTGCCGAATATGTTCGCGAGAGCTATGCAGATGTTATACACCGGGTAAATGAGAGATGCTCCGGCTACCATGTAAGGATCCTGCGTCCTTCCGATGAAGTACGTATCGGAGAGATTGTATATCAGGAGGATAAGCTGGCTTATGACTGTCGGCATCGCGAGCCTTCCGAGCGCCCGGTACACGGGCATAGACTCGAAAAGTTCCCTGTTGTTTATTTTTTCAGCGTTCTGTTCCATAAAAATTACCTTAGTAATAAATATATCATAAAGATAAAAAAAGATGCCAGTATAAACTGGCATCTCTGCTGCAGATCGTTCGTATCCATAATAGCAGAGGCGTGTGCCTCTACTGGATAGACATTTTTATGAATGGTCTCATGATCGCCATGAGATCGTTCCAGTACGGAGGATATGTGTTTTTACCGGAATACGTCCTGTGCCTGTTGTCTGTGAGCTTGATGACGAGTTTCCAGGAATCTCCGCTTCCCGTGACATGAGGATTGTTGTAGCTGTGCTTCCATTCGTGCAGGTACATTTTTTCATAAAGAGCGGACATTATGTCCATCCACTTCGCCTGCGTTATGTAAAACTCGGTCCTTAAACCGCCCGGCACATGCCTTACGGAGACTTCAGCGCCTTTAACAGTCTGCGTTATATCTATGTCCGTGACGCCGCTTACGCCGCTGTCATAGTGGAATGATATCTCACTTACGGAGTACATGTAGTTTTCGCCTGTGTACTTGCTGTTGGCCTTGATGAGCGGTATAGTCCCGAAGCTCTTCCTGCAGTGATTGCAGTATCTTGTCGGATTCGTGCTCGAAACATTGCAGCCGCCGATGATCACTTTCCCCTCAGCGACTCTCTTTTTCAGTTCAGGGTCGTCTGACGGGAGCCCGTAATAGATGTATGCCGTGTCTTTGGAACCGCAGTACGGGCATTTGATGCCGGCATTCTTGTTCCTCACCTTGAATGGGATATTGTAAGGAAGGCCTTTTGCTTCGCCCTCCTTTGGCGTCTTCGTGTCTTTATATGTGTCCTCGAGGCGGATCTTAGCCTTTCGGGCAGCCGTCCTCAGTGACTTGTCTATCCTGGAGAGGTATCTTGAGCCCTCTTTTGAGTCCTTGAATTTAAGGTCGTAGATGCAGCCTGTGTTTTTCAGGAGCTCATAAGTGCTTGTTACAGCCCCGTCTTCGACCTCTCTCAAGTCTTCGACGAGGACATTTATTATGGAATCGATCTCAGAAGTGGAATTATTCATGAAACATACCCCGTTTCGTATTTTATACAATGCATTTGATCGTATTAGTCTCCCCCTGATGTCCTATCTGAATTATAGCCCCAATATCGAAAAAAACAATAATTTCTATAAAAGAATCAACAAAAATACATGAAATAACTACTTAAAAGCTTATATGTATAATATATGAAACATCTCCGTTCAGTGTCTAAATTAAATAGCTATGTAAAAAATATGTATAAAATACTGCACCTTTGTCAAGAGACTGCAGTGCAGAAAAATATACATAAACGGATCATAAATATAAGTATCAACTCAGACGTATCACTTATCGAGCGCGATGAGCGCGGCGCCTATCGCTCCGCAGAGCTGGGCCTCCTCAGGGACAAATACAGATTCACCGAGCTTTTCCTCGAGTGCGGATACCACTCCCCTGTTCTGAGCGACTCCGCCTGTCATTATGTATTTCGGCTCGCCTCCCAGCCTGTGCACGAGGGAATAAGTCTTGCCCGCTACAGCCTTGTTGAGCCCGTGGATTATGTCCTGAGGCGCGGTGTTGTCCGCGACGAGCGACACGACTTCACTTTCGGCGAATACTGTGCACATGCTCGATATGGTTATGTCATCGTGCCAGTCAAGGCCTTTGCTGCTGAGTTCATCAAGGCTCATGTGGAGTGTCCTTGCCATCATGTCGAGGAATCTCCCCATTCCTGCAGCGCACTTGTCGTTCATGATGAAGTTCACGACATGGCCGTTTTCATCTACG
>JBJETC010000040.1:0-4215 GCA_051883115.1 Anaerovoracaceae bacterium | reverse complement strand
CAGTATGAACTTTAAGGTGATACGGCATGCCCTAAAAAGAAATTCCAAAATCTGATTTTTTCTCGTAAAATATAAATCAGAAAAGAAAGAAAATATCGGCGTGATATCGGAAGGAGATTAGAAAATGCAGGATTTTGACTATATGACACCGACAAGACTTATATTCGGTAAAGATTCGATCAGCAAGCTGCCTGAAGTGATGAAACCGCTCGGCAGAAGAGTGCTCCTCACTTACGGCGGAGGAAGTATAAAGAAAAACGGGATATACGACGAAGTAATGAAGCTCCTGAAGGACTTCGAGATATTTGAGCTCCCGGGCATCGAGCCTAACCCGAAATACACGGGAAGCGTAGTTCCGGGCGTGAAGATGTGCAAAGACAATGATATCGACGTCATACTCTCAGTCGGCGGAGGAAGCGTGCTCGACTGTTCCAAAGCGATCGCTGCCGGCGCGAAGTACGACGGAGAGACATGGGACCTCATAACGAAAAAAGTCATGCCTGACTCAGCTCTTCCTATTGTAGACGTCATGACGATGTCAGCTACCGGAAGCGAATATGACTGCGGCTGCGTCATCTCAAAGACTGAGACGAACGACAAGGTCGGCTGGGAAGACCCGCATCTTTTCCCGGTTGCATCTATCCTCGATCCGACATATACATTCACCGTCTCAAAGAGGCAGACGACGGCAGGCGTCGCAGACGCGATGAACCACACTATAGAGCAGTATTTCACAGAAGACACGACGCTCCTTAACGACGGCATCTGCGAATCGAACCTCAGGAGCCTGATGGAAAACTGCAGGATCGTCTTGAAAGCCCCGGAAAATTACCGTGCCCGCGCCGAGATCATGCAGTGCTGCGCTTACGGCTGCAACGGCATACTTGCCCTCGGGAACAGCCCTTCAGGCTGGCCTTGCCACGGCATGGAACACGCGCTCAGTGCATATTATGACATAACACACGGCATCGGCCTCGCCATAATCACACCGCGCTGGATGAAGCACATCCTGAACGAGCACACATGCCCGCGCTTCGTTAAATTCGCCAGAAACGTCATGGGTGTAGAGCCTGCGGGAAATGACATGGAGACAGCGGAAAAAGGGATCGATGCCCTTTACGATTTCTTCGAATCAGTAGGGATCCCAATGCATCTGAGAGATGTCGGCATTGATGACAGCAGGATAGATGAGATGGCGCATCATGTCGTCGTGGACTGGCCGCTCGATCATGCTTACGAGCCTCTTACGGAAAAAGACATCGCTGAGATATTCAGAGCTTCGCTTTGATAAGGGGAAAAAGGTACCGCCGAGGGTTTCCTGCGATCAGTCTGAAAGACAAGACGGAATATGTTTCATAAGGATCAGCCGCGCAGCTGGTCCTTTTTTGTATTACATTTTGTTACATTATGCGGCGTTTAATGTTGTATAATATAAAAAGAAAAGTTTGAGGCGGGAGCCTTGAGCCGCCGATACGGAAGGCGGCACATGCGGATCATGAGAAAAAGAGGTCAGTCATGAAAGTTTTAATGGTAAACGGAAGCTCTAATCCTAATGGAACGACTATGATGGCGCTCCAGGAGATGATAAATGAGTTCGATAAAGCAGGTGTAGAGACAGAAGTCATCCAGCTCGGATGGAAGCCGATCGCCGACTGCCTTCAGTGCGAGAACTGCCGCAAGACAGGCGAGTGCGTCTTTACAGACGACGGCGTCAATGATTTCGTGAAAAAAGCGAGCCAGGCTGATGGATTCGTATTCGCGACGCCTACATACTACGCTCACGCGAGCGGACGCATCCTTTCATTCCTCGACAGAGCTTTTTACAGCACGGACCATTACGCTCCGTTCAGGTTCAAGCCGGCAGCTGCCGTAGCAGTAGCCCGCCGCGCCGGCGCGGTCACAGCGCTCGATGACCTGAACAAATATTTCGGCATAGCCCAGATGCCTGTTGCAGGCTCGACATACTGGAACATGGTATTCGGTCTGGACGCGGACGACGCGCCGCATGATGAGGAAGGTATGCAGACTATGAGGAACCTCGCCCGCAACATGGTATGGATGATGCGCGGACTCGAGAAGGCGAGGGTAAAGGGCGTTACATATCCTGATACGGAATTCGGTAAAGTTACGAACTTCATACGCGAAGATAAAAAAGACGAATAACAGTTCGAAATTGCTAACGAATTTCCATTACAGGAAGAAGAGTCATGCGTGAACACGACGTCCTGTTATCAGAGAGGACAGACATCGATCAGAATAACGCCAAATAAAATTTTTACGCAGCGAGAGCTTTATCCGGAGGATGTGACAGCATCCTCTTTTTTTATGCCGGCGGCTCTCTGCAATGTTTTTTCATTCCTGTCAGATGTCTGCATTGCCGCAGAGCGTGCTGTTTTTCGTGGAAACGCCTTGATCCCGGGAGGTTGAGTCGTGATGGAAGTTGTCGTAATATATATGGCAGTAAAAGCCGGGCCTGCGAAAGGTTGACGATATGGGCGCGCCTTAAGGATCCGCTCGGGACAGTGAACGCTGAGACTATCTGCGCGGCAGTAAAGCATTAACGGTGGAGGCAATCTGATGGATGCAAGGAGAGGATCACAGCCTGAAGATATAAGGAATTTTTCAGACGAAGCAATTCCGCGGCTTAAGGAAGCTTCAAAGGATGTGTGCTATCTCCTGAACAGGGGATATGACGCTAAGTCCGCTGTGACATTCGTCGGGAACCACTTCCAGCTGTCCGAGAGACAGCGTCTCGCTGTGATGAGGAGTACGGCGCCCGGGGAAAAAATAGAACTCAGGAAGAGCAAACTCGTCTGCCTCAGCTCCCTTAAAGGAAAGCGCGTTTCGATAGACGGCTTCAACCTTATAATCACTCTTGAAGTCATGCTCTGCGGCTCGCCGCTCTTTATCTGCATGGACGGAGCCGTAAGAGACCTGGCGTCGCTCAGGGGAACGTACCGCATCATACCTGAAACAGAGGGCGCAGTTGATCAAATGCTCGACGCGCTTGAAGAAGCCGGCGTGTCAGGAGCTGAGATCCTGCTTGACGAACCTGTTTCAAATTCCGGGAGACTTAAGACTTTTATAAGAGAAAAAACGGAGGAGCGAGCATGCTCGCGTGATGTCCCGGATATCGAAATAAATATATGCCGAAATGTAGATAAGGAGCTTTACGGGCGCGAGCTCGTCATAACTTCTGACTCTGTGATCCTGGACAAATGTGTGAGCTGGGTGGATCTGACGCGCGAATGCATGAAGAAGTGCGGTGCAGGCGCCTTGAAGGTCTGGGAATAATGATAATATGGGAAAACCGGGGACGCGCCCCGGTTTTTTTGAGTCATGCTCCTGTTTTTTTATCAAGTATGAAGTCTACAAGTCTTGCAGACGCTATGTTCTGAGGCCTCAGCCTATCCCTTATAAGGCAGACTTTTCGCTCAGGCAGAGGCTCGAACAGCCTTATCTGATAGACTTCTTTTCTCGCGATCGCAGGCGCCGCAAGTTCCTCAGGGTAAAAACCGATGCCGAGGTTATGCTGCACCATAGGGAGTATCTGGTCAGTCGTAGATGCCTCTATATCAGGCTCGAACGTCAGGCCGTGACTCAGGAAATACCCGGTGTAGAGCTCCCTTGTGCACGTTTCGGTGCCGAGTGATATGTAAGGCATTTTCCTGAGATCGTTCAGACTGTGCATTTCCATGGCTGTGTCGCGGAACTTCGGCCCGCATATCAATATCTCCCTGTATGAATAGAAGACATCCTGAGCCAGCTGTTTGCCGACATCAAGAGGTGTAGTCACGACAGAAAAATCTGCAAGGCCGGAGAGTATCGTCTGGATCGCCTGGTTCGTCGAGTGGTTCATGATCCTGAGCCTGACGTGAGGGTAGATGTCGTGGAATTTCTCGAGCTTTTCCAGCAGAGACAGATGGAGCGCCGTTTCTGTGGCGCCGATCGTGACGAGTCCGGTCTCCAGCTTGCTGTTTTCCTTTATCTCATTTTCACCGGAGGAAAGCTGTTCCACGGCGACAGCCACGTGCTTGTACAGGTTTTCTCCTTCAGGAGTGAGTTTGATCCCGCGGTGAGAACGTATGAAAAGCCTGCAGTTCAGCTCGCTTTCCAGGTTGTTCATGCATCTCGTTATGTTAGGCTGGTCGTTCCCGAGGATCTTCGCAGCCTTTGAAAAACTCTTCGCCTGCGCGGCGTAATAAAAGATCTTAT
>JBJETC010000039.1:0-4234 GCA_051883115.1 Anaerovoracaceae bacterium | reverse complement strand
TGAAACAGAGGTCGTAAGCGTCGGCGTGGCCCCAGCTGCCTTTTTCCTGTTCGTCGTCGTCGCTGACGTAGTAGCGGAAAAGATCGCGGCGGAGGCTGTCTATCTTCCTGATTCGGAGCTTCGCCATGAGTTCGTTCATGTCCTCGCGTGCCATGACCGTCCTCACCCTGCGCCCGAGCGGCGCCGATGCGAAAACGCTTATCACGTTGTAATCCGTGTTTTCCCCGTAAAAATGTTCCTCGAGCCATGTGTTCAGCTTCTTGCTCTCGTTGAGATCAAGAGCCTCACGGTCGATCCCCGCGCCGCTGACCGCCATGTCTCTGAGTTCGCTGTCAAAGACGGGGAGTCCCGTGCTTTTTTCGACGGCTTCAGCTATTACGCCGCCGTTCACACCGTATTCCCGGTTTATGCATATGCATGTCCTCATAACACCCTGCCCCCAGTATTTCGTGAATAAAAACCGAATATTATTCATTATATCATCTTTTATCAGGAAAAACAGTCACTTTGGGGTGCTTCAGGGCATTTCGCGGGATGCCGGCTCAACATGAACGGCCGCGGTGTGACACTTTGTACCATCTCAAATCGAAAAAAGCCGGGACCATATAAAGTCCCGGCTTCCATATCCCGCAGCGATCTTCTGCGGTCATTTCTTCAGTTATTCCGCGGTGTCCCTGGCTTCGCTCCCTTTTGCCCCGTTTGACAGAGCTTCGTTTCCGCCTGCTTCGTTCCCGCGGCCTGCGTTTTTCCCGGCGAGGAGCTTCCTAACGACTCCGGTTATGACCATCGTGAGCGCCATGTCAGGCAGCGTGCAGCCGACAGGAATGTCGAGCCTCATGAAATACCTGTAGATCACAAAGCCGGCGAGCCAGCAGATGAGGCCGGTCCAGTCGGTTTTCCTGCTGCTCGAGTCGCGCTTCAGGATGAAGAAGTCGACGAGCATCACGGCCGTCATCGGAGCGAACACGGATCCTATGAAATACAGGAAATTCGTGATATCGTCCATCGGGAAAAGTATGGCTCCGGCGATGCCGACTGCCGACGCAGCGACCGCAGTCCATTTGCCGTTGATCTTTTTCGAGATAGATTCAGCAGAGATACCGGCTGACCACGCGTCGAGGAAGGCCGTCGTTACCGTTGAGAAAACGATGATCAGGAGGCCGACAGTGCCGAGCCCTGCTTTTACCATGATGACAGCGATGTCGGATGTGCCGGCGAAAAGCGCTGCGCCCATCCCGATGACGAACATCCATGTGCTGACGCCGCCGTAGATAACAGTGCTCAGGAGAGCCGCCTTCTCAGGCTTTTCAGCTTCCCTCGTGTAGTCACTCACGACAGGGAGCCATGAAAGAGGCATGGAGACAGCAAGCTCTACGGCGCCGCCGAACGTCATCGCGTCGCCCGCCGCTGTATGAGCGCTGCCTTTGAACACGACCCTGCACAGTATGATCGTGAGTATGAAAAGCGCAGTCATCGCGACTGTGTTGATCCTGCCGAGGTTCGTGAGCCCGATCATGATCCAGACGATGATGAGACCGCCGATCACGACGCTCCAGACCCAGCCGCCGGCGTGGATAACTCCGTCAGCTGAGAGCGCCCCGTCATATATCATTATTGCCGTCCAGCCGACGAGCTGGATGACGTTGAGGATAGCGAAAATCTTGCCGCCCTCGGCGCCGAAGCTGAGCTTTACAGTCTCCATGGAGCTTTTTCCCGTCTTCGCGCCGATGAGGCCTGCGAGATAAAACATGACGCAGCCTATGACGTGGCCCAGGAGGATGGCTGCTATGCCTTTTTTCAGCCCGAGCGAGGCAAAATACGTGCCTGTCAGGATCTCGGCTATCGAGACGCCTGCCCCGAACCAGATGAGGCCGTTTTCGAAAAGCGATGTCTTCCTATTTTCCATCAGGCGCCTCCGCTTCTTCCGCGAACACGCCCGTAAGAGCGAAAGCGTGATCCATCGGGCCGCTGCCTTTTCCGAGGTCGAGCATGGCTCCGAGCGCGCCTGAAATGTATTCCTTCGCGCGTCTTACGGATGTTTCGAGGTCAAAACCCTTGGCGAGGTTCGATGCGATGGCTGAGGAAAGTGTGCAGCCGGTGCCGTGGGTGTTTGTCGTGTTTATCCTTTTGCCGCTGAACCATACGGTTTTTCCGTCGTGGTAAAGGAGGTCGTTCGCGTCGTTCGTCGAATGGCCGCCCTTGCAGAGCACGGCGCAGCCGATGTCGGATGAAATGTCCTCCGCGGCTCTCACCATGTCGTCCTGATTTTTTATCTCCCGTCCGCAGAGGACTTCCGCCTCCGGGATGTTCGGTGTTATGACGAGCGCGAGCGGGAGGAGCTCTGTCCTGAGCGTCTCTATCGCGTCATCATCTATGAGTTTCGCGCCGCTCGTCGCGACCATCACAGGGTCGGCGACGATGTTCACGGCCTTGTACTCCTTAAGCTTTTCAGCGATCACATGGATGAGCGCTGATGAAGATACCATACCGATTTTTACTGCGTCAGGTCTGATATCTGTGAATACCTCGTCGATCTGTTCGCCGAGGAACTCCGGTGTGGAGTTCATGATGTCGATTACGCCGGTCGTATTCTGTGCTGTGAGCGCTGTCACCGCGCTCATCGCGAATACACCATTCATGGTCATTGTCTTTATATCAGCCTGAATGCCGGCGCCTCCGCTGGAATCGCTTCCGGCGATCGTTAATGCAGTTTTCATATTTTCTCCTCTCTACATTAATTTTATATAGCGGCGGAAGGTGGTGCCCCCGGTCAGCCGCTTCGTTGATTTTTATATATCATCCCCGAGGACCGCTGCCGCGCGGACAAAGTCCTCGAAGTAATGATCTGCTGTTTTTCTTATTTCCTCCCTGTCTCCGGCGCTGTCCGCGTCTTCTATGGCGCATGTGATGAAGCCGGCCTGTGATGCTGTCCGGACGGCCTGCAGCACGTCTTCGAACACGGCTGTCACGCCCGGCTCTGTCCCGAGGTATCCGGCGCATTTCAGGTAGATCAGCGGCTCGCGCTTTGTCGTGCCGTAGTCGTCGCAGACAAAAGTCTTCCTGAAAAAACCGAGCATGCCGAGGCGTCTTAGCGCTGCTTCCCCGAGCACGGGATCGCCTACGGTGGCGAGCACCATTGGTATTCCCCGGTCATACAGGCCTGACACGAAATCGAAAGCGCCTTTTTTCGCCCGGACTTCGTTCCTGTAAAAGTCTTCCGTTATGTCGGAAAGGCCCTTGAGCACGTCGTCCGTGCCTGCCTGCAGGCCATAGTGCTCCTTTAGATAAGCTGCGCCTTCTCCCGCTGTCATAGGGAAAAGTATATCGGATAGACCGTGCTCGGGCGTGATGCCAAGGCTTTCGAGGTATCTCGCGCCGAGATCGCGCCATATCGGCATCGAGTCGAGCAGCGTCCCGTCTATGTCAAAGATACATGCTTTTATCATTTTCTGATTCCCAGCATTTTCTCCGTCTGCATCCTGAGGTCACGCGCTGCTCCTTCTGGATCGTCCTTCGCGAATATGGCGCTTATGACTGAGATGCCTGCAAGACCGCAGCCTGCGAGCTCTGTGACGTTGTCGCGTGTTATGCCGCCTATCGCTATGACGGGGATGTCGACCGCCTCGCAGATGGCTTTGAGTGTCTCGTGCGAAACGTCGTCAGCGTCTGCCTTCGAGCCTGTGTGAAAAACGGCTCCGACGCCGAGGTAGTCGGCTCCGCGCTTCTGCGCGAGGAGAGCTTCTTCGACTGTCTGGGCTGAGACGCCTAGGATCCTGCCTGTGCCTATCTTCTCGCGGACACGGCCTGCTTCCATGTCGTGCTGGCCTACGTGGACGCCGTCGGCGTCTGCTTCTATAGCGAGATCTACATCGTCGTCTATGACAAAAGGTATGCCGCGGGAACGGCAGATGTCCCTTATCTCAAGCGCCTCCGCAAGGAACTCGTCGTGAGGCAGAGCCATGTCGTCTTTTTCGCGCAGCTGCACGAAAGTCACTCCGCCGTCTAGGGCTGCTGTCACAGCGTCAGCGAGGCGCGCCCCGCCGAGCCAGTGTCTGTCTGTCACCGCGTAGAGCAGAAGGCTGCTGCTGTCAAAATTTCCGCAGCGCGGCTCGGAGTTATCTGATCTCATAGAGAGTTCCTTCCTCGAGTATCTCTTCGTCCATGTTGTACAGGGCGTCTATGATGCGGTTCCTGTATGTGGAGTTGCCTTCGTATTTTTCCATGCGCCTCCATC
>JBJETC010000038.1:0-4296 GCA_051883115.1 Anaerovoracaceae bacterium | reverse complement strand
GTAGTGCTTTACCGTCTCGACGAAGGCTTTGTCTATGAAAGAGTAGTGCTGCGTCGAGATGCCGAATTTTCTCTTGAAGTCACGCTTGCCGTTGTACCTCTCCCTGAGGAGTTCGTACTGCTGGTAGAGCTGGCGCGCGTACATGAGGAAGTCGGCGCCTTCATTCGTCACGATGACGCCGCGGCTCGTGCGCTGGAATATCGTGATGTTCGTTTCCTTCTCGAGCTCCTTGACGGCACTTGTGAGGGAAGGCTGGGAGATGTACAGTTTTTCTGCCGCCTTGTTCATGGAACCCATTTTCGCTATGACAAGGGCGTAATACAGCTGCTGAAGTGTCATTGTCTGTCCTTTGCTAAAAACGCAGCATATAAAAATGCGCTGAGCTATTGATTTAATTTATATGGTATAACACGGTCAATATATCATCGCGTTTACATTTCGTCAACAAATATTTGACATTGATTTGATACTGAATTACACTTATTTTATATTATGCAAAAATAGCTATAAAAAGAAAAAACGGAACTTGGGGTGTATAGTCATGAATGAAAAAAAACACAGCTATTCAGGCATCATCGCTCTCATCGTTGTCTTCATAGTGATACTTATAGGTAAATTCACTACGACAGCGAGCAGTGTGCAGAACACTGCATGGGCGCTGGTACCTCCGATAATTGCCATAGCGCTGGCTCTTATCACAAAGGAAGCTTACAGTTCGCTGTTCATCGGTATCGTGACCGGAGGCCTGCTCTACTCTGGCTACAGCTTCACCGGCACGATACACCACGTGTTCTATGAACAGGTCGGGGATGAGAGCTACGGTATCGTAGGCGTGCTCTCGAGCACATATAACATAGGTATACTTATCTTCCTTGTTATACTGGGAGCAGTCGTCGCGCTCATGAACAAGGCCGGCGGATCAGCTGCCTTCGGTGAATGGGCGAAGAAGAAGATAAAGACGAGGGTAGGCGCTCAGTGCGCTACGATCGTGCTCGGCATCATGATCTTCATAGACGACTATTTCAACTGCCTTACAGTTGGAAGCGTAATGAGACCTGTAACGGACAAGTTCAGGATCTCGAGGGCAAAGCTCGCGTACATCATTGACTCGACAGCTGCGCCTATATGCATCATAGCGCCTATTTCATCATGGGCTGCAGCAGTTTCAGGTTTCGTAAAAGGGGAAAACGGCCTGACACTGTTCATCAAAGCTATTCCATTCAACTATTACGCACTTTTCACGATCCTGATGATGTTCTCGCTCGTGTTCATGAAGACAGAGTTCGGACCTATGGCCGTTCACGAAGAGAACGCCGTTACAAAAGGCGACCTCTTCACGACGCCGGACAGGCCGTATGATGAGACAGACGAAGTAGTAAACTCGAACGGCAAGGTCATCGACCTAGTCATTCCTATCGTATCGCTCGTCATCTGCTGCGTCATCGGAATGATCGCGACAGGCGGCTTTTTCCAGGGAAAGAGCTTCGTGGACGCTTTCGCATCAAGTGATGCTTCCGTAGGACTTTCCGTAGGATCGTTCTTCGCGCTCATCATAGTATTCATACTTTATACAGCGCGCAAAGTGCTTACGTTCAAGGACTGCATGGACTGCCTCCCTGAAGGATTCAAGGCCATGGTACCTGCTATCATGATCCTCATCTTCGCATGGAGCCTTAAGTCGATGACAGACAGCCTCGGCGCTGCTCCGTTCGTAGCAGGCATAGTTCAGCACTACGCAAAGCACTTCATGATATTCCTGCCGGCGATCATATTCCTGATCGGATGCGGACTTGCCTTCGCAACAGGTACATCATGGGGAACATTCGGGATACTCATTCCTATCGTTGTAAACGCTTTCCAGCAGACAGATCCTCAGCTCATGCTCATCGCCATTTCAGCGTGCATGGCAGGCGCTGTATGCGGAGACCACTGCTCGCCTATCTCTGATACGACGATCATGTCATCAGCAGGCGCGAGATGCAACCACGTGAACCACGTTACGACACAGCTCCCATACGCTGTATTCGTAGCAGGTATATCATGCATAAGCTACATCATCGCAGGCGTGCTCTATAAATTCGTCGGACTCACGGCAAGCGCCATAATCACACTTCCTGTCGGGGCTGTGATACTCCTCGCATGCCTGAAGTTCCAGAAAAACAAGACTCAGAAGAAGTTCGACCTTTCCGCAGCGGAATCGGAAGCGAACATGTAAGAGGCGTCTGATGATCCTTATATCTTTCGTAGAAAACAGCATGGGGATGATGTTCAACGACAGGCGCTGCTCGAGCGACAGGACGGCTCTCAACAGGATCCTCAGCATGTGCTCGGGGAAAAAACTCTGGCTTTCGCCTTATTCCATGGAGCTTTTCAAAAGCGCCGCGGAGGCTGACAGATCAGCAGGGGCCATGTCGGACAGAGTAGAGTTCTGCGTGGATGATCGTCCTTATGAAAAGGCGGGGAGCGGAGAATTCTGTCTTGTCGAGTCAGAGGGACCGTCGAAGTTCGAGGACAGGATAGAACAGATCTATCTTTACTCCTGGAACAGGGATTATCCGCACGACGTTTCGTTCGACGCTGATCCTGATAAATGGACGCTCCTCAGGAGCATCGATTTCAAGGGGAATTCGCACGACAGGATCACGGAAAAGATATTCGTGAGAAAAAAGACCTCGGAAAACTGAAGATCGTTACAGCCGGCTGAAATGCCGGCTTTTGTTGTTATCGCTTTTTACTCTGGTGGACAGACATGGGAAAAACACTCAGGAAAATACTTAAGATCGTTATCTGCATCGTTCTCGTATGCGCCGCCGCGTTCTGCGCGCTCCTTCTTTACCTCACGGCAACGGAGTACAAGCCGGCGGATAAGGTAAAGCTCAAAGTCGAGAGTTCGGAGAGCTCCGGCACGGGCTCTGCCGTGAAACAGGGCGAGACGCTGAAGTATATGACTTGGAACGCCGGATACGGCGCTCTCGGCGACAGCGCGTCGTTTTTCATGGATGGCGGGGATGATGTCATGACGGCCTCTGAAGCCCGCGTAAAAAGCAATATAAGGCACATAACGGAAGAGATAAAGTCCGAGTCGCCTGACTTCGTTTTTCTCCAGGAGGTCGACAGGGATTCGCACCGCTCTTACGGGATAGATGAAGCCGCGACGATAAAATACGGTACGCAGGCGAAATACAGCGACTTCGCGTATAACTACAAGGTGAAGTTCATCCCGTACCCGATGCCTCCGATAGGCAGAGTGAACAGCGGGCTCCTCACGCTTTCGTCGAGAAAGATAGAAAGCGCAGTACGCTATCAGCTGCCGTGCCCGTTCAAGTGGCCGGTAAGGCTCGGCAACCTCAAGCGCTGCGTCGTAGTGAACAGGACGCCTGTAATGACTGCTGACGGAAAAGACACGGGCAGGGAACTCGTGAGTGTGAACCTCCACCTTGAGGCATATGACAGCGGCGAAGGCAAGGAAAAGCAGACGAAGATGCTCAGCCGGATCCTCAGCCGCGAGGCAGAGAAAGGGAATTACGTCATAGCGGGCGGCGACTTCAACCAGACATTCTCGAGCGTCGACAGCTCGATGTATAAGCAGTACAAGGGCACATGGCACTGCGGCGAGCTCGACGAGAAGTGGTTCGACAGCAGCTGGGATTTCGTCATGGATAACACGAGCCCGACGTGCAGATCGCTCGACAAACCGCTGAAAGGCGCTGACAGCAAGGATTTTCAGTACTACATGATAGACGGTTTCATAGTTTCATCTAATGTCAAAGTTGAAAAAGTGACGACGAAAGACCTCGGCTTCAGATGTACGGACCACGAACCTGTTGTGATGACTGTGACACTGAAGAAGTAAGCGGCACTTCGTAAAAAAGATTTTTTACAAGTTGAAAGTTTGCTTTTTTAGGATATAATGAGGTTGAGGATCAATTCCTTGAAAAAAGAATGAAAGCAGTTGTACTGCTTGACGGTCTCTTTGCAGATGACGTGACGAGGTCATTAACTGCATGCCGAGGAGACCGCGGACCTCAGAAGTGGCTCCGAGCATATCTGATTGCGAATTAAGCACTTTGATTTTTTCACTAACAGCCCACACAGTAGTGATATTTGTTCTCCTTAGGTGCTTAACTGAAAGAGTCACAACAGCCCTCCACGCGAGGGCTTTTTTCTTTGCCATGAAAAACGCTCTGCCAGGACGGGGCCCGGAGAGCAGGCTTTCAGATACAGGCGGGAAGCCGGCCCGCAGGATAAAAAAATCCCGGCAGCCTGAGCTGCCGGGTAATATAAAGTTTTTCAGGA
>JBJETC010000037.1:0-4326 GCA_051883115.1 Anaerovoracaceae bacterium | reverse complement strand
TCCTCTTGTTCATGGCGATAGAAGGCCTGAGGTACCTCTTCACGTTCCACGCGGTCGTCCTCGACGGCATGACGGTGAAGCAGGGAGGAAGGCATGCGAAAAAGATCATGCGGGAAAACTGGAGATCTTTCATACCGCATTACGTCCTTTTTATCGCGATCATAGCCGCGTGCGCTCTCGCTGTGGCGGGAGCAGCACTCCTCATTCCGGACGCCATAGTTTCAACGGTCTCACCGGATGCGGCAGGTTCGAAGTTTTTCAGCGTCTTCATAGCGCTCCTCGGTTCGGTGCTTTTCTGGTATTTCTACGAAGTCATGACACCGCTCATGATCCTGGAACTCACGAGATATTACCGCATGTACACCGACGGAAAAAAGGTCTTCGTCCCGCGCGCGCCTAAGAGCCGCCACATCGGCAGGGTAGTCAGGATCGGCGCGCTGATCGCCGTTCTTGTCATTCTCAGCGGCGGGATGGCAGCTTACTTTGATACTTTTTTCCCTAAGGAAAGCACGGTAGGCGTAGTCGCTCACAGGACAGGAGGCACACTGGCTCCCGAAAATTCCGCGGAGGGCATAGAGAAAGCCGCGTCATACGGTGCGATCGGAAGCGAGACGGACGTGCAGAGGACGAAGGACGGAAAATACATCATAAATCACGATGACACGTTCAAGCGCCTTTACGGCGTGGACAAAACGCCTTCTCAGATGACGTCAGGCGAGATCAAAAAGCTCCGCACGAAAGACGGCGGCCATGTCCCGACGCTCGAAGAGCTGCTCGAGACCGCGAAGAAAAAGCATATCCGTCTTTACATCGAGCTGAAGGGCTCCACGGCCGACAGGAAAATGGTCGATGACGTCGTAAGGATCGTCAGGAAAAAAAGCATGACGAAGGATGTCGCGCTCATAAGCCTCAAGTACGATGTGCTCGATTACGCAGAGAGCACGTACCCTGAGTTCGAGACGGGATATCTGTATTTCCTGAGCTACGGCGATACGACAAAACTCAACGTCGATGACCTCATCATAGAGGAGCAGATCGCGACAGGCGTGAACATCGCGACGCTGCAGCTCGGCGGCAAGAAGGTCCTTGTCTGGACGGTCAACGAGGATTCATACCTGAAAAAGATCCTGGCGGGAAATGCCGACGGCATCATCACAGATGAGGTCGCGAAGGCATATAAGATAAAGCAGCAAATGAAGAAAAGAAGCAACCGTGAGAGAGCGGATGACAGGATAAACGCCTGGATGTCGTGACAAGCGGAAAACCTTGAGATGCGCATGGGCCAGGGCCGGCAGGCTCTGCCCGGCGCATTTTTTATTATTTCGAAAATATTGCGTTGACATTTTAGATGTAATGAAATATATTACAACTACAGATACAAAACAGAGAGAAATCAAAAGAAAAAATCGAGAAGACAGATAAGTACAGGAGGCGCGATATGTTTTATTCATATATCCCGGAAAAAATGTCATACGGCCTGACGCAGGATCCCGAAGAGCAGAACGAGATTTTAAAAGAAAAGATCGATGATGCTGACGCGGTCCTGATAGGGGCCGGCGCGGGTCTTTCGACGTCGGCGGGTTTCACATATTCAGGGAAACGCTTCAGCAGATATTTTTCCGACTTCGCGGAAAAATACGATATCAGGGACATGTACTCAGGCGGATTTTATCCGTTTGAGTCGACGGAGGAATTCTGGGGTTACTGGTGCAGATACATCTGGATAAACAGATACGCGCCGATCCCGTCTGATACATATGAAAAACTGCGCGACATCGTGAAGGACAAAGACCATTTCGTCCTGACGACAAATGTCGACCACTGCTTCCAGAGGAGCGGCTTTGACAAGGAAAGGCTTTTCTACACGCAGGGTGACTACGGTCTTTTCCAGAGCAGTTCGCCGAGCGGCGCGGCGCTCACGAAGACGTATGATAATTATGATCTGATCAGGGAAATGGTCATTTCGGAGGGCTTTGAGATCGGGGATGACGGCACGCTCGAGGTACCGGACGGAACGAAGATCAGCATGACCGTGCCTTCGCATCTCCTGCCTGTATGTCCGGATGACGGGATGTCGATGACTACGAACCTGAGGTGCGATGATTCTTTTGTCGAAGATGATGGATGGCATGAGTCAAAGGAGCGCTATGACAGATTCGTAAGGGAACATGAGAGCGGGCGCGTCTTGTATCTCGAGCTCGGTGTCGGCATGAACACGCCGGTGATAATCAAATTCCCGTTCTGGAGGTACACGAAGGATAACCGGGACGCCTTTTACGTATGCGTGAATATGGGCGAGGCCTGCTGTCCGGAAGAGATCAGTAAGAGGTCGCTATGCATCGATGGAGACATAGACAAAGTGATCCGCCGGGCGATTTAGAAAAAGCCATCTGCCGGGCTCACATGAGCGCGGAAAGATAAAATGATAAATTTGAAAGGAGAGGAAATGACGAGGATAGAGCAGCTGAAATATCTCATAGACGAACTGAAAAAAGAAATGCCTGAGTACGCCGGCGTTGATGTGCCTGATGACGAAAAAGAAGCGTTCGATATCTTCAGGGCGCTCTGCAATATGCGTATGCCGGGTCCTGTATCTGAGGAGTTCCTGAGAGTACAGGATGAGATGCTGCGGGATATTACCGCGGAAAAAGGCATAACGGATATAGCTTCGCTTGAGCCGTGTGAAAGCGACGCAAGGCTTTATCTCTGGAAGGGCGACATAACGACGCTGAGGTGCGACGCGATCGTAAACGCCGCGAACAGCCAGATGCTCGGGTGCTTCAGGCCTCTCCACAACTGCATAGACAATGTCGAGAACACGTATGCCGGCGTACAGCTACGCAATTTCATGTATGAAAAAATGAGTGACAAGAGGGAGAAATACGGCGACAACTACGAACAGCCGATGGCTGTGCCGATGATAAGCCCCGCGTTCGACCTTCCTTCAAAATATATAATCCATGTCGTCGGGCCGATAGTTTACGGCCGGCTTATACAGCATGACAAGGACCAGCTTGCGGAATGCTACCGCGCGAGCCTTGATCTTGCGGCGGAGAATGGCTGCGAGAATATGGCGTTCTGCTGCATTTCGACAGGCGTGTTCGGTTTCCCGCAGGACAAAGCGGCAGAGATCGCGGTGAGCACGGTGAAGGAGTGGCTTGACGAGCATGCTCACTCAGGGCTCGGGAGAGTCGTATTCAACGTGTTTAAGGACAGCGATCTGGATCTTTATAAGAAGCTGCTGGACACGGGTGATCCGCATGGATTCAGGAAGATCCTGAGAGGATGATTTAATAACAGGATATCCGCTATTGACACAGCGTGCGTGTGACTATAAACTGAAAATAAATCCAATATAGTGGAAAAATGAAACGCAGGATTTATTAAAGTCAGGAACTAAAATGGATATTCAAAGCAGCATTGCTGATAATCTCAAGGAAATACGTAAAAAGAAACAGCTCACGCTGGACGAGGCGTCGCGCCTCACGGGCGTGTCCCGAAGCATGCTTTCGGCTATAGAGAAAGGGGATACGAACCCGACCATCTCCGTCCTCTGGAAGATAGCGAACGGCTACAAGGTCAAGTTCACATCGCTTATAGATGATAAAAACCAGGCAAATCAGGTCATACCGGCAGACGATATCGAGCCGGTCACTGAAGGCGACGGGAAATACGTGAATTACCCGATTTTCCCTTTTGACGAAAAAAGGCTGTTCGAGACGTATCGCATCAGGATAGACCAAGGAGGCCACCTGGAAGCACAGCCGCATATGCCCGGGACCGAAGAATACATCACGGTCTTTTCGGGAAAAGCAGTCATTACGGCCGGCGACGACAGCTTTGAGCTGAACGAAGGGGACTCCATCCATTTTCTGGCGGATGTGCCTCACTCATACCGAAACAGCGGGACTGAGACAGTCTGGCTTTCGATGATCCTTTATTACAGGCCGCTTTGATGAAAGGGGAAAATCATGGACAGGACAGAAATCCTTGTTGAAGCAGAGCAGTTCAGAGATTACGGCGGATGGACGCTGGAATCGCAGTTCGTAGACGAGATGGGCTCGTCATATCTCCTGGCGCACGGCATCGGAGAGCCGGTCAGTGACGCCGTCACAGAGATCGATGTGCCTGAAGGCGGGGAGTACCGCGTCTGGGCGAGGACGAAAGACTGGGTGCCTGACGCGCATCCGGGCATTTTCCAGATCCTTGTGAACGGGAAGGCAATAGATAAGACATTCGGAGCAAGCGGGAAAGGCTGGGGCTGGGAGCTTGCTGAGCACGTCCTGCTGCCTGAGGGTAAAGTCACGCTTTCGCTTCATGACCTTA
>JBJETC010000036.1:0-4341 GCA_051883115.1 Anaerovoracaceae bacterium | reverse complement strand
GCTGAAGGCGGCTCGGCAGAGCAGTCGAAAGAGCTCCCGCTCCTCAACGACAGCCTTTTCAACATCTACAACGAGACGGCCATGGTGACGCTCATGCTCGAGATAGGCTATTCACTCGACGACGTCGCGAAGATCCTGAAATATGTCGACATCACGAAGACGCGTTTCGGCGTTTCGGAGGCCGGCGGGATGAAGGTCGTGAACCTGCTCTGCAAGGACAGGAACGCTTACGGCACGACGAGAGGCCTCGAGTACCTCACATCGATGCCGGGCGACAAGGAGATCATGCTTTACAACTACAACGCGAGCGACGCGAAGCACTGGTCCGAGAACGTCTGCTGGCTCTACGACTGCGATTTCGAGCTGCTTGCCGATGACAGCATAAAGCAGATCATCGTATGCGGCGAGCGAGGCAAAGACTACAGGCTGAGGCTCCTCATGGCCGGCGTGCCTGAAGACCGCGTCACATACGTGAAAAAGCCTGACGACGGCGTAGAAAAGCTGAAACTCATAGATAACGACAATATCTTCATCATATACGGAACTGACACCATAGACATGGCGAGCCGGGTAAAGAGCAAGGTGCTCGAGCGCATAGGCCGCGAGGCGGTGCCGGCGGAAAGCGAGGCGCAGCAATGAGAGCAGAGATACTTTATCCTGAAGTAGCGGATCTCTACGGAGATCTGGGGAACATAAGATACCTCGAGGCTTCGCTCGAAGCGTCAGGGGAAAAACTCGAGAAGGTCGAGACGCATTTCGGCAGCGAGCCGGCTTTTCTGGATGAGAAAAACGATATAGACCTCGTTTACATGGGCACGATGACGGAGAGCTCGCAGAGGCTCATCATAGACGAACTCAGGCCTCACGTCAAAGAAATAAAGGCGCGCATAGAGGCAGGCCAGCGCTTCCTCATAACAGGGAACGCCCTCGAGATCTTCGGCAGTCAGATAGAGGACAAGGACCCGCAGCTCCTTAACGGCCGCGATCCTGTGACAGAATGTCTCGGCATTTTCCCGTTCCACACGGAGAGAAAAATGCTCCACAGGTTCAACTCGCTCTACATCGGGGATTACGACCCTGAGAGCGGGAAGCCGGGACCGGGAAAAGACGGCGGTGACAGTCCGGCGGCTTCGGAGAAAACACCGGAAGGAACGTCAGAGGAAACTTCAGGAGCGATAAAGATAGTCGGCTTCAAGAGCCAGTTCACGCAGTCATATTACGACGCGGCGCTCCAGCCGCTCTTCATGACGGAAAAAGGCCCTGGTTTCAACCCTGATATAAAGGAAGAGGGCATCCGTTACAGGAATTTCTGCGCGACATACATCATAGGGCCGCTCCTCGTCCTGAACCCTGAGTTCACGAAGCAGCTCATGAGAGACGCTGCGGGCATATCAGACACGAAACTCGCTTACGAGGAGGCTGCGCAGGACGCCTATGAGACGAGGCTGAAAGAGTACAGCGAACCTGACAGAGGTTTCTATTATTGATGAAAAAATAAAATACGGGGAAGTAATAAGAAAGCCGGGAGTCGATGCTCCCGGCTTCTTTGTGTATGAGATGCTTTGATTATTGCTGTATCGGTGGTTCAGCCTATGAGGCCGCTTCCGCCTGCGGCGCCGTTCCTGGCGCTGCCTTTTGCATTGTTTTTCGCATTGCCCTTAGGGTGTTTCACGAGCTTCAGCCTGAACCAGAACGTGCTGCCCTTGCCGACCTCGCTTTCCACGCCGTACTCCGCCTCGTGGAGCTTGAGCAGCTCTTTTACGATGGAAAGGCCGACGCCGCTTCCCTCTGTAGGGCGGACATGGTTCGTGCTCGACTTGTAATATCTGTCCCAGACGTGAGGGAGTTCCTCCGGCTTTATGCCGCGCCCGTGGTCAGTCACGGAGAAGAGCACCGTGTTGTCTTCCTTCTTCGTGCGGATGATGATGACCTTGTCTTCGCCGCAGTATTTTATGGCATTGGATAAAAGGTTGTTCATCACCTGGTCGATCCTGACAGGGTCGGCGTCTACGACGCAGGCTCCTTTGCACCTGTTGAACGAGATGTTATAGCCTTCGCTGTCGTTCATGAGCTTGTAGCCTGACAGCATGCTTTCGGCAGCCTCGTTCAGGTCGAACTCCTTTTTATCGAGGACGATCTTCTTAGACTGGAGGCGCGAGAGGTTGAGCAGGTCTGTTACCATGTTGTTCAGCCTGTCGGCCTCGTCGATGATCACTGACAGGTGGCGGTTCCTCTTTTCCGGGTTATCGCCGGAGAGGTCGCGTATCATCTCTGCGTACGATTTTATCATCGTTAGCGGCGTCCTCAGGTCGTGGGAGACGTTCGCTATGAGGTCCTTGTGGTACTCGTCCGTGCGCTTCATCTCGTTCTCGGCGACTGTCAGCGTCTTGGCTAGTTCCATCGTCTCGGAGTAAGGCTTACCCTCGAAGTTGACGTCATAGTTCCCGTCGCTCAGTTCGCCGGCCGATTTCGTTATCTTGTTTATCGGCCTCGAGATCCTGTTGGAAAGTATGAGTGCCAGGATCAGGGCGAGGAGCGAAGCGATGATCGCGATCATCCAGAGGATGCGCTTGAGTATCCTGAGTGTCGATGTCGCAGGGTACAGCGGCGCGAATATGAAGAGCGATGTCATGTACTCCGTGCTCGTGTCGAGTCTGTTCGGCAGGATGCAGGCGTAGCCCAGGACTGTCATGTTCTCGCCGATGCTTACCGTGCGCTTGACAGACCTTTTCTGTATCTTTATGGAACTGTCGCTGTTTGACGAGCTGCTGCCTGACGAACTGCTGCCCGATGAACCTGATGAACCGGATGAGCTCGATGAGCCTGATGAACTTCCGGAACTGCTGCTGCCTGTCCCGGAACTCTTCGTGTCAGAGCTGCTTTCAGGCTTGTCAGGCGGCTGCTGTTTCATGAGTTCAGCCGTGAGTTCCCGGATCTGAGTGTTCGCGTTTATGCGTTTGCTGTACGTCGGGTTCATGCCGTTGAACGACAGCTCCTGCGTGCTCCCGTTAGATGAACGCCTCAGGATTATGTTTATGTCGTTTGTCCCGGCGATGTCGTTTATCCGCCTGTACATGGACTGAGCGTCAGTCGAGTGCAGATAGATGTTCTTTATCTGGTTCGCTATCTGCTCGGTGTCCTCCTCTTTCATGTCGCTGTAGTAGTTGTTCACGAGGTAGAACTGGAGGGCTCCGATGATGGCGACGACGGCGATCGCGAACGCCGTGAAATATATCCACAGGTGGAAATTGATGCTGTGGATATCAATAAACCATTTCTTTTTCTTTTCCATGTCCCTTCGAGTTATTCTTCGTCATTGCATTCGAACTTGTAGCCGACGCCGCGGAGAGTAACGATGTAGTCCCTGTAAGGTCCGAGAGCCACGCGGAGATTCTTGATGTGCGTGTCTATCGTGCGGTCGTCGCCGAAGAAGTCGTAGCCCCAGATGTCCTGGAGGAGCCTGTCTCTCGAGAGCGCTACGCCCCTGTTCTCTATAAGGTAGAAAAGCAGTTCGTATTCCTTAGGCGTGAGCTCGACTCTGTTCCCGTCGACACTGACCGTGCGCGCAGGGATGTTTATCTCGAGGCCGCCGAACTTCATGACGCTCTTCTTAGCAGGCTCGCCTGCCTTGCGTCTGTTGAGCACGGCATTGACTCTGGCCATGAGCTCCTTCGGGCTGAAAGGTTTTACGATGTAGTCATCGATGCCCAGCTCGAACCCGAACAGTTTGTCGTATTCCTCGCCGCGTGCGGAGAGCATGATGATAGGCACATCTTCGTCTATCTTCTTTATCTCCTTGCATGTGGAATATCCGTCAAGCTTCGGCATCATGATGTCAAGGATGATGATGTCAAAAGTCTTGTCCTTGCAAATGTTTACGGCTTCCATACCATCGGAAGCCTCTGTGACTTCAAATCCGTTGAATTCAGCGTATTCGCGGATGACTTCGCGGATCTTCTGTTCGTCGTCTACGATGAGCATCTTATACATAACACAACCTCCAGCAAAATTATATCTGCATGATCTTCGGAGTAAAAACATCCAAAGTTGATAATAAATGTGTGATTATCCACGTTTACAAGATGATTTTACCATATGTGATTTGAAAATTGAATGACGTTAAAGTGATGTTATGTAGTGTTAAATAGGGGATAGCGTGGAGAAAAGTCACAAAGGGGATATATGCGTTGTAATTGATTGGATTACATATGCTCGTGGTGGTGCATTTATCACTTTAACGCAGTGATCCGGTATTAGTTTAATGCTCACAAATTACGCCGTGCTCGTTTGTGCAAAATGCCGAAAAAATGGCTTTAATATAGAAAATAGTCGATATTTATA
>JBJETC010000035.1:0-4357 GCA_051883115.1 Anaerovoracaceae bacterium | reverse complement strand
CGTCAACGCTATAGGCAAGGCTAACAAGGAAGTTGACAGGATACATCAGCTGACGCAGTACCAGATAGACGCTGTGGCTGACAATGTAGCCGATCAGGTAGGGGCGCTCTCGAGGGCAGCGAGTGTCGAAGAGATCCAGGACATGGTCGAAAAAGGGATCATGGAGATGCGCGGATACGAGGTCGCGCAGAAGTACGTGAGATACCGCTACAAGAGGGAGATCGCGAGGAAGAACAACACTACTGACGAGGGCATCCTTTCGCTCATAGACATGAACAATGAGGAGGTCAAGCAGGAGAATTCCAACAAGAACCCTGTGATCAACTCGACGCAGAGGGATTACATGGCGGGCGCTGTCAGCAAGGACCTGACGAAGAGGATACTCCTGCCGGAGGACATCGTAAAAGCCCACGAAGAAGGCATCATCCACTTCCATGACGCGGATTATTTCGCTCAGAGGGAGCATAACTGCGACCTCATCAACCTCGAGGACATGCTGCAGAACGGGACAGTCATAAGCGGCACGATGATCGAGAGACCGCACAGTTTCTACACTGCATGCAATGTAACGACTCAGATAGTCGCGCAGGTAGCCAGCAACCAGTACGGCGGCCAGTCGTTCACTCTTTCGCACCTCGCTCCTTTTGTAGACGTGAGCCGTAAGAAGATCAGGGCTCAGGTCGAGGCTGAGAGAAAAGCATGCGGCGAGCCGATGGACGAAGAGATCATAAAGCACACGACGGAGATGCGCCTCAAGGAAGAGATAAAGAACGGCATCCAGACGATCCAGTACCAGCTGATCACGCTCATGACATGCAACGGGCAGGCTCCTTTTGTCACGATGTTCATGTATCTTGACGAAGTGCCTGAAGGACGCACGAGAGATGACCTCGCGCTCCTCATAGAGGAAGTCCTGAAGCAGAGGATGCAGGGCGTAAAGAACGAGAAGGGCGTTTATGTGACGCCGGCTTTCCCGAAGCTCATATATGCGCTTGATGAAGATAATATCCACGAGGATTCAGAATACTACTATCTGACAGTTCTCGCGGCTGAGTGCACGGCGAAGAGGATGGTCCCTGACTACATCTCTGTGAAGACGATGAAGGAGCTCAAGAACGGCGACGTTTACACATGCATGGGATGCAGATCGTTCCTGACGCCTGATCCGGGCGAACTCAGCGAGAAGTGCGGTAATGTCGCGAACGCCGGGAACTATAAGGAAGGCGAGCATAAATACTACGGACGCTTTAATCAGGGCGTCGTAACGATAAACCTCGTCGATGTGGCCTGCTCATCGGGCGGGGACATGGACGAGTTCTGGAAGATATTCGATGAGAGACTTGAACTGTGCCACAGAGCGCTTCGCTGCAGACATGAGCGTCTTCTCGGGACAGTTTCGGATGTCGCTCCTATACTCTGGCAGAACGGCGCGCTCGCAAGGCTCAGGAAAGGCGAGAAGATAGACAAGCTTCTCTACAACAACTATTCGACGATCTCGCTCGGCTACGCGGGCGTTTACGAGATGACGAGATACATGACGGGCCATTCTCACACGGAGCCAGAAGGACGTGAGTTCGCCCTCAAGGTCATGCAGTATCTCAATGACAAGTGCGCAGAGTGGAGAGCTGCCGAAAATATCAGCTATTCGCTCTACGGAACTCCTATGGAGTCCACGACATACAAGTTCGCGAAATGTCTCCAGAGGCGCTTCGGCAAGATCAAGGACGTAACCGATCACAACTACATCACGAACAGCTACCACATCAACGTCAGGGAAGAGATCGACGCATTCGACAAGCTCACGAAGGAAGCCGAGTTCCAGAAGCTTTCACCGGGCGGAGCGATAAGCTATGTAGAAGTTCCTGACATGCAGAAAAACATCCCTGCGGTGCTTGCTGTCATGAAGCACATCTACGACAACATCATGTACGCGGAGCTCAATACGAAGAGCGATTACTGCGAAGTCTGCGGCTATGACGGCGAGATCCAGATCAAGGAGGATGAAGCCGGCAAGCTTTACTGGGAGTGTCCGAACTGCGGCAACCACGACCAGTCGAAGATGTCTGTCGCGAGAAGGACATGCGGCTATATCGGCACGCAGTTCTGGAATCAGGGCAGGACGCAGGAGATAAAGGACAGGGTACTGCATCTGTAAAGGCATCTGCCTGAACAACTTGATAAATATATTGGTTCTTTGCAAAATGATGCTGGTGAAGAACCGGGTGAAAAGTCTTACTGGGCAGATCGTTGTGCCTGGTAAGGCTTTTTTTGTCCGATAGACCTTTTTCCATTAAAAAAGAGTCCATCAGGACTCTTTAGTGATTCAATATAAAGTTATGATTTGTTTAATCAATCACGTTCAGGCCTAGATCCCTACGCTTCTTCATCGCCGCTTGCTTTTCTTCCTCGGTTTTGGCGTTTTCCATTTCTATCCACCAATCAGGTGTAGGGTCATTCTGTGCTTCATCCCATATTCTCTCGAATTCTTTTTCAGCGTATTCCATCGCCTCATCATAGGCTTCCTTAAAGGCCTTCTCATCAAAGTCTTTATCATCTTTCTCAGACATATCATTACCCCCTCATTCTGCCAGTTACATGGCTGCTGTAGGTTTACCGGGATACTACTGTAATTATACTCCACTTCATTGTCTAAGCTTCTCTAAAAAAGCTTCGGCTTTCTTGTACGCCGCCTGTTCTTCTTCCTTGGATTTTGGGTTCATCAACTCGTCCCACCAATCAGGGAGAGGGTCTTTCTGCGCCTCTTCCCATATTCTATGGCACTCTTTTTCGGTATATTCCATCGCCTCGTCATAGGCTTCCTTAAAGGCCTTCTCATCAAAGTCTTTGTCATCTTTCTCAGACATAACATTACCCCCTCATTATGCCAGTTACATGGCTGCTGTAGGTTTACAGGGATCCTACCGTAATTATACTCTACTTCGCCACATTATAAAACGTCTCTTTGGTTTTCAGTGTTTTTCATTACTATTCATTTGGTGAAAACCGCTCTGCATAACCGATTCTGTACTTGAAGCCCTGCCCGTATTACGATCGAATCATCAAAAGAAACTCATCACATACGTTTGAAGATCAACACTTTAGGGCTCAAGTGAGCGCGGCCCGGCTGAGACGAGCTATTTTGAAAAAATCCCCGATATGTGCGATAATACCATAAGTCAATTGCCATGCCTCCGCTCGCCGGGGGCGCGGCGTACTTTCAGATAACTTATGAATTGAGGTACTATATGGCACTTAAAACAGGAATAAAAGGCAGCATGGAGATGACTGTAGAGGAAAAAGATACGGCGAAAGCGATGGGAAGCGGACAGCTCGATGTGCTCGCGACACCTGCTCTCGTTGCGCTTGTTGAGAAAGCGGCATGGACGAGTGTCCAGGATGAGCTGGAAGAAGGACAGGGAACTGTCGGAACGCTGCTCGAACTCAGCCACGACACGCCGACACCACTCGGACTTAAGGTAAAATGCGATACCGAGCTCACGAGAGTCGACGGCAGGAGACTCGTTTTCAAAGTCATGGTCACAGACGAGGATGGCGTTGTCATGAAGGGAAAACATGAGCGCTTTATCATTAACAGCGAAAAATTTCAGGCTAAGGCAGACAGTAAAAACCCTGCTCTGAAGAAATAAATCGTGCTCTTATAACAAATATAGAAAAATGATTGAAAGTATTTTTGTTTTCAATCATTTTTTTTAATTTTTTTCATATTTTTTCATATTTTTTACAGAATCGCTGTATACGTTGCCGTGTAACGTGTACAGTGATTTTTGCTTGTCAGCAGTTTGTATAAACGATATAAAATGTATCACTAAATTAACACATATAGAAATAAGCCCTGAATACGTTGCGCTGCAAGGCGAGCACGAGTTAACATTTTATACTGCGAGAGACGATAAATGTACTCAAAATCTCTAAAAGCAAGATATAATAACGCTTTCCGCATTTGGTACAAATTGGTCCTTGATTATCACAGAATAAACATATATTATAGTGGTGAAATATAGAAATATTGTTATTTATAACTTTTTAGTTTATACAAGGTTTGCGGCAAGGGCGCTGCGAAGCGGCAAGGCATCATGAGCCTGCCGTTATGCACGTAATGTCCGGCTGACGAGTCTGGACAGATCGGAGCACGATATGAGAAGCATCAATAGCAGGACAGTAAAAAGAAATATTTTTCTCAGAGCGGCAGCTTTGATAATTGCTGCAGCTGCAGTCATAGCGTTTTTACCGGGACGTTCATACGCGGCCGGAGAAAACGCCGTTGTCCTGAAAACGGATTATCCGGCAAGCGGTTCTGTTTTCAGCCTTTACCGGGTAGCTGACCTGTCATCGGACG
>JBJETC010000034.1:0-4366 GCA_051883115.1 Anaerovoracaceae bacterium | reverse complement strand
TCGCACTTGCCGCATCCTATGCAGGCATTGCTGCACGCTGACATGGCGTTCTTCCCGAACTCCCTGCTGCTGCAGCGTACGAATACGATGTTCTTAGCCGGCGAGATCCTGATGAGCTCGTTCGGGCACGCCCTCGCGCAGGCTCCGCACGCCGTGCAGAGGTTCCTGTCGACTACAGCGACGCCGTTCACGATCTGCATCGCGTCGAACTTGCACGCAGCCTTGCAGTCGCCGAGTCCCATGCATCCGTACTTGCACGCGTTCATGCCGCCGAACAGCGTTTTCGCGGCCTTGCATGTATCGATGCCCTGATATGACATTATCGTTTTTGATGCCTGATACGTGCCGTTGCACTGCACGACAGCCACCGTTTTTTCTTCATCTTCTGCTGTAACACCGAGTATCTTCGCTATCTTGTCAGCTACCTCAGCGCCTCCTACAACGCACTTGGAGCAGCTGAGGCTCCTGTCTGAAGCGAGCGCCTTGGCGTAGTCATCGCATCCGGCGTAGCCGCATCCTCCGCAGTTCGCGCCCGGAAGGACTTCGCTTATCTCGACCTGAGTCGGATCCTGCTCTACAGCGAAAACCTTTGACGCGTAGCTCAGGATGGCTGAAGCGATGAAGCCTATAGCCACAACGAGTATTACAGCAACCAGTACAGCATTCATTACGCAGCCTCCTTTACGAGAACAGTCCGTTGAATCCCATGAATCCGAGCGACATGATGGCCGCTGTTATGAGGATGATAGGGATCCCTCTGAACGGAGCAGGTATGTCTTCCTGATCCACGAGTTTCGTCCTGACATTCGCCATTATCATCATGGCGAAGAGATAGCCCAGGCCGGCGCCGAACGCCTGCGTGAGTGACTGTATGTAGTTGTATCCGTCATCGATGTTCGAGATGCAGACACCGAGTACGGCGCAGTTCGTCGTGATGAGCGGGAGATAGACGCCGAGGGCTTTATACAGTCCCTGCATCTTTTTCTTCATGAACATCTCGATGAGCTGTACGAGGGCCGCTATGACGAGGATGAACACGACTGTCTGCAGGTAAGCGAGGTCGAGCTTGTAGAGGAGCTGCATTATAGGCCACGTTACCGCAGTCGCTATTACCATTACGAACGTAACGGCTATCCCCATTCCCTTGGCTGAGTCTATGTCGTTCGAAACGCCCAGGTACGGGCAGATCCCGAGGAACTGAGCCAGCGGGTAGTTGTTTACGAGCACCATGCTCACGATTATTACGATAAGAGAGGTAGTCATGATTTATGCCGCCTCCTTTTCTTTTTCTTTTGCTTCTTTCTGCTCGAGCTTCAGCTCTTCTTCAGCTTTCTGCATATCGTCTATGCCGCCGAGACCGAATTCCTTTCTGATCTTCGATTTGTCCCTTGTGACATGATGCATCCATGCCATGATGAGAGCGAATACGAAGAATCCGCCCGGTGCCAGGCTGAAGATGTTCATTCCCGGAACAGATTCCGGGATGATCCTGAATCCGAGGATCGTTCCCTGGCTGCAGAGCTCTCTGATAGCTCCCATGAGGCAGAGCGAAAGCGTGAAGCCGAGGCCCATGCCTATGCCGTCAAGCGCTGAATCGAGAACTGTATTTTTATTTGCAAACATCTCGGCTCTCCCGAGGATGATGCAGTTTACAACGATCAGCGGGAGGAAAAGTCCGAGCGATGAGTAAAGCGCCGGCATGTAAGCCTGCAGCACGAACTGCACGACTGTTACGAACCCGGCGATGACCGTGATGTAGCACGGGATCCTCACCTTGTCAGGTATGATTTTTCTCAGCATTGAAATCACGATGTTCGAGCAGACGAGCACCGCCATTGCCGATATACCCATACCAAAGCCGTTGGCAACTGTCGATGTCGTCGCAAGTGTCGGGCACGTCCCGAGCACGAGCACCATATTCGGATTTTCCTTCAGTATGCCGTTCGTCAGTATCCTGAATTTGCTTTTATCCGACATTATTTAACACCTCCCATGGCCTTATACTGTTTGAGAGCGCAGTGCACGCCGTAGTGAAGGGCCTGGCCCGTCACTGAAGCGCCGCTGATGTATTCTATCTGATCGTCCTGCTTTACGTTCGTACTCTTGAGGCTCGACAGGCCCTTGTACTGACCGAGATATTCAGCCGTCATGTCCTTCGTCCCGACGCCAGGGCTGTCAGCGTGATCCGTGACCTTTATCCCCGTTACTTTTCCGCTGCTGTCGATACCGACCATCATAGTGAGGTCGCCGCCGAAGGACTTCGTTACGAGCGTCATTACGACGCCCTTCTTGTTCGAAGCGGTGTAGACGTCCTGGACGTATACCTTGCCGCCGTTATCCTTCACGAGCTTACCGCTGTATTTCGTAAAGCTGTCAGCCTCCGAGAGGAGCTCCTTCCTCGTCTTGTCGGCTGTTGCCTTCGAGTTCTTCGTTATGATAGGCTGTGTGACTCCGTACGTTATCGCCAGCGCCGCTGTCACGACGAGACAGATCACGACAAGCACTACCACAGGCTTTATGAATTCCTCATAAGTGTTACTTTTCGGTTTGCTTTCCATTTTTCTTTCTGCCTCCGCCATAAAAAGATTTTATCGCTGATCTGTCGATCATTGGTGTGAGCACGTTCATGAAAAGGATAGCGAATGAGACGCCTTCAGGATAGCCGCCCCACAGCCTTATGACCATCGTCACGCAGCCGCAGCCTATGGCGTAGATTATCCTGGCCTTCGTCATGATAGGTGATGTCACGTAATCTGTCGCGCAGAAGAACGCACCGAACATAGCTCCTCCGGCGCATACCTGGAATATCGACATGCGGAGCACGTCGCTGTTCCCCGTCGCTGCGTAATAGATCAGCGAGAAAACGAATATCGTCCCGATGAAGAATCCCGGGATGACCGGTGAAATGATCTTTCTGATGATAAGGTAAATGCCGCCTGCCAGAACTGCGAGCGTGCAGACCTCACCCATGGCTCCTCCTATGTTCCCGAGGAACATCGTGAGGTTGTCAGGTACCTGTCCGCCGGCCTTTGCAATGGCGAGCGGTGTTGCTCCCGTTGCAGCGTCAGTCCCGGAAAGTCTCGTTACAGGCCATGTAGTCATCTGGCTCGTGAATGAGAGCAGCAGCACGATCCTGGCTACGATAGCCGGGTTCGCTATGTTCTTCCCGAGTCCGCCGAAAAGCTGCTTGACGACTATGATCGCTGTGAAACAGCCTATGATGGCCATCCAGTAAGGGAAGTTCGCCGGCAGGTTGAATGCCAGTATCACGCCCGTTACGCACGCGCTGAGATCCTGCACTGTCACAGGTCTCTTCATCAGTTTTTCGTATCCCCATTCAAAGAATACGCACGCCGCCACACATACGAGTGTCAGCGCTATCACCCTCGGTCCGAAAATATACGTACTCGCGCATAAAGCCGGGATGAGAGCGATCAGCACGTTCATCATCGTGTGTCTCGTGTCCATGCTCGTAAAAATATGAGGTGATGAAGAAACTGTCAGATTATCGTATTTCTTACTTTCCATTGCTCTTCGCCGCCTCCTTCAGCATCTGTTTCCCGAGTTTGTTCATAAAGCAGAGCGGTCTGTGCGCAGGGCATACGAAGGAACAGCTCCCGCATTCCATGCACTCGTTCACATGGAGTTCCTCCAGGAGCTCAAGATCCTTATGCTTGTACGCGTCTGCGAAACCGGTCGGCAGCAGGTCGAACGGGCAGGCCTCATGGCATCTCCCGCAGCCTATGCACGCCGTTTCCTCAGGCACATTCGCCCATTTCCCCGAGAACGCGAGTATCGCGTTGTTGTTTTTCAGAAGTGTGAATGAATCGCTCAGGACGGCGCGCCCCATCATAGGTCCGCCGAACAGGATCTTCTCAGGCGTCTTGCTGTATCCGCCGCAGAAACTGATAAGATCGCTTATAGGCGTTCCTATGAGCGCCATCACGTTCTTCGGCTCTTTGACAGCGTTTCCGTCGACCGTGACTCTCCTCTTGATAAAAGGTATCCCGTCTTCGAAATAATGTCCGAGAAAAGCGACTGAGCTTACATTTGAAACGATGACGCCAACGTCAGCCGGCAGCATGCCCGCGTTCACGGTCCTGCCTGTCACCTCGTAGATCAGCACACGCTCAGCGCCCTTCGGGTATCTCGCCTGCAGCGTGACGACAGAGATATCGTTTATCCCCTTGTCTGCGAGCGCCTTCCTGAAAGCGTCTATCGCGTTCTGCTTGTTGCTCTCGATACCGATGTAGCCGTGTTCTATCCCGAGCCACTTCATGATAGTCTGAGTCCCGCTGATGACGTAATCAGTGTCCTCGAGCATCGTCCTGTGGTCCGATGTGATAAAAGGCTCGCACTCGGCGCC
>JBJETC010000033.1:0-4380 GCA_051883115.1 Anaerovoracaceae bacterium | reverse complement strand
CCGGGTCCACGATATACGCGTTCTTTGTCTCGTCCCGGACAAGGTATGTATTCGTCTGTATCGGGCTTGTTATAAATCTGCTGACTTCCATATGTTCTCTGTCCTCCGTGTTATAAGACGCTCTGCCGTTTGTTTTTACATTTTATATTAAAATATATCCGCGGCGAAGGCTGTCTAATCACACCCTGTATACTCTGAGCACACCGCTTACGGATCTCAGTGTGCCCATGATCTTGTGCATCTGTTCCTTGTTCTCTATCCTGAGCGTCACGTTCAGCAGGAGCAGGCCGTCCTTCGTATGCTTGCCGTTAAGCCTTTCCATGCCAATGTCGAGTTCCTCGCAGGCCTTGGAAATATCAGAGAGGAGTCCTTTCCTCTCGGCGCATTCCATGCAGATGTCCGTGGAATACGAGCTTCCGGTGTCAAAGTTCTTCCATCTGACTTTGATGAGGCGTGCCCTGTCTTCCGGCGGGAGCGATGTGATGTTGCGGCAGTCCTGTCTGTGGACTGATATGCCGCGGCCTTTCGTGATAAAGCCTATGATCTCATCTCCCGGCACCGGGCTGCAGCATCTCGAGAGCCTTACCATCATTCCGGAGTCATCTTCGGCTCCTTCTATGACGATGCCCGGGTCCTTGCTGTCGTATTTTCTCGGGCGCTGTTCATGGCTTTCAGATTCAAGCATCTGGCGCTCTTTTTCTTCCTGGCGCTTCTCGTCCTTCTGCTTGTCTTCCTCATAATATGAGAAAAGGAGGTTCGCGAAACGGCTCAGGAGGGAGCCGCCCTGTGCTATCTGTATGTAAGCTTCATCTGTTGAAGCGAATTTCATTTCCTTTGCAGCGCGCGTCACATATGAATTTTTCGCGACGTACTTAGGATCATATCCTTTTTTCCTTATGATCCTGTCAAGTGCGTCTTTGCCGCGCGTGACGTCGTCGCCCTTGCTCTGGCGCTTGAGGTACTGCCTGATCTTGTTCCTGGCGCTTGAGCTCTTCGCGATCTTGAGCCAGTCTATAGACGGGCCGGCTGAGTTCGACGACGTGACGATCTCGACTATGTCGCCGTTATTCAGCTCATGGTCTATAGGGACCATTTTTCCGTTGACCTTAGCGCCGACACATTTCGCACCTACTTCGGAATGGATCTTGAATGCGAAGTCAAGCGGCGTGGATCCCGCAGGGAGGTTGACGACTTTTCCCTTAGGAGTGAATACGAAGACCTGCTTCGAGAAAAGGTCCATCTTGAGTGTTTCCATGAACTCACGAGGGTCGCTCATGTCCTTCTGCCACTCGAGCGCCTGGCGGAGCCATGAAAGCTTCATGTCTTCATCGTTCTGAACGCCGGAAGTGTCGCCTTCCTTGTACTTCCAGTGGGCCGCAATACCGTATTCAGCGATCTTATGCATTTCGTACGTGCGGATCTGGATCTCGAATGGCTCTCCGTTATCGCCGAGTACCGTGGTGTGGAGCGACTGGTACATGTTCTGCTTAGGCATGGCGATGTAGTCCTTGAACCTTCCAGGTATAGGCTTCCACATCGTATGCACCTGGCCGAGCACGGCGTAGCAGTCCCTTACAGTATCGACTATGACACGTACTGCCGTCAGGTCGAATATCTGGTCGAGCTGCTTATGCTGGAGCACCATCTTCTTGTAAACACTGTAGATGTGTTTCGAGCGCCCCATGATATCGTAATGCATGTCCATCTGATCGAGGACAGCGCTTATTTTCTCTATTACTGATTTTATAGTCCTTTCGCTCTCTTCGCGCTTTTTCGAGACTTCCGCCTCTAGCTGCTCGTATATCTGAGGGTGAAGGTACTTGAGGCAGAGATCCTGGAGCTCATACTTGATCATGTAGATACCGAGTCTGTCGGCGAGCGGAGCGTAGATCTCCAGTGTCTCCTCCGATTTCTCGATGATCTTGTTCTGAGGCATGTATTCTATCGTCCTCATATTATGCAGCCTGTCGGCCAGCTTGATTATGAGCACACGAATATCCTTCGACATGGCGAGGAACATTTTTCTCAGGTTTTCAGCCTGGTACTCCTCTTTCGAGTTGTACTTGAGTTTTCCGAGCTTCGTGACGCCGTCTACGAGAAAGGCGACTTCTTCGCCGAAGTCTTCGACCATCTGTTCCCTCGTGTATTCCGTGTCTTCAACGACATCGTGAAGAAGACCCGCCACGAGAGTCTCGTTGTCCATGCCGAGTTTTGCGAGGATCACCGTAACGGCCATAGGATGTATTATATATGGCTCGCCGCTCTTTCTGAGCTGGCCCGCGTGAAGCTTTTTCGCCATATCATACGCCTTGCCGATTAGTTCGGTGTCGTAATTCTTATACTGTTGTATTTCCTCCAGAAACTTCGCTTTTGATTCCATCTATGTCCTAAATCATAAATAATAAAGCATTACCGGCTGTTTACATTGTAAAACGGCCGGCACTGCTTGTAAATAATCTGCAAATATTTAACTTCCTTATTACGAGTCAATATTTACTTCTTCTTGCGTTTTTTGTTTTTATTCCCTGATTTTCTGCTCTTTCTGCTCTGATTCTTCTTCTGGTTCTGGGTCTTCTTTACAGGAGCCTTTTCTGCACCTTCTGATGCATTTGTCTCAGCTGTCGCTTCTGCAGAAGTCTCAGCAGCGTTTTCCGGAGCAGGTTTCTCAGCTTCAGGGAGAGCATTCGCATTGTTCTTGTGCTTCTTTGCTCTCTTAGCTTCTATCCTTGCTTTTGACTTTTCTACTTCCTTGAGTCTGTCAGCTTCCTCTTTCCTGTTGAACTCGTAATAGAGCGGGCTGCACAGGCAGATGGATGAATATGTTCCGCTGACTACACCGACCATAAGAGGCAGGACGAATTCTGACAGGTATGTCGATACCATGATCAGGAGCGGTATGATCGAGATGATAGTCGTTGCTGACGTCATGATCGACCTGTCTAACGTCTGGCTTATACTTACATCGAGTATATCCATAAGAGGCTGGCCTCTCATGAGTCTCGAATTCTCGCGGACTCGGTCGAATATTACGATAGTATCGTTGATCGAGTATCCGACGATCGTCAGTATTACGGCGATGAACGGGTTGTTGACCTCTATGCCGAATATCGCGTAAACGGCAATGAGCACGAGCACGTCGTGGAGTATTCCGGCGACGGCTGCGACACCGTACTTCCAGGATCTGAACCTTATGATTATGTAGATCAGCATGCCCAGAGCCGCAAGTCCTGTGGACTTCATCGCGTTCTTCTTGAGGCCCGATCCGATCGTAGGTCCGATCTCCTGAGATTCTATGACATCTTTGCTTGTAAGATCGAATTCTTTCTCGATCGATTCAGCTACTGCAGTTCTCTCATTAGTCTTGAGAGCCTTTGTCGTCTTGATTATGATCTCGTGCTTGTCCTGGCCTGAGTACGTGATCGTCTCATGCAGGTCGTACTTGTCGATAGTCTTTTCGACCTTGCTTATGTCGACCTTCTTGTGCATGTCCATCTGGATCATCGTACCGCCTGTGAAGTCGATACCGTAATTGAAGCCCTTCACACCGAGGAATACGAGACCTGTGATGATCACCGCGGCACTGAGGATGTAGAACTTCTTCCTGTTCTCGATGAAGTGGAGTTCTTTTCTTACGAGCTTCTTAGGCGTTCCGTCAGGCTTGCATCCGAACCATGAAAGCTTAGGGTTCTTAGCATCAGCAAGCGTGTTCACGAATATTTGCGTGATGACAACGGCTGTGAAGATACTTACGATGATAGAGATCATCAGTGTAAGAGCGAAGCCCTTAACAGAGGTATCTCCGAGCTGATACAGGATGACAGTCGCGATGAGCGTCGTGATCTGCGAGTCGAGTACTGTTACGAGCGCGTGCCTGAAGCCCTCGTCAACTGCGACTCTGATAGACCTGCCCTTGCCGATTTCCTCCTTGATCCTGGAGAAAATGACAACGTTGGCGTCGACGGCCATTCCGATACCGAGGATGATACCGGCGATACCAGGCAGCGTGAGCACGCCTCCCATTGCAGCCATTATCCAGAGCACGAGCATTACGTACAGCATCAGCGCTATATCAGCGAAGAGGCCGAGCATGTTGTACATGAGCAGCATGAGCACGAATACGAGTATGAGACCGATTATTCCGGCTTTGATACTCTTGTTCAGGGCGTTAGCTCCGATCGTAGCAGATGTTACCGAGGATCTCTCTTCTGTCAGAGATACAGGAAGCGAACCTCCTCTGATGAGTGCGGCTTCTGTTGAAGCGTTGGATCTCGTGTATCCTCCGCCCGCCGATGTGATCTCGCACGAATCGCTGTCTATCTTGCTTTCGCATGTAGGAGCAGTCAGGATCTCATCATCGAGCCAGATAACTATGGACGTAGC